>JAYVDQ010000135.1:0-3842 GCA_043749325.1 Chloracidobacterium sp.
ACCGCGATCGGCGATACGATCAATACCGCCAAACGGCTTGAGAGTAATACGGCAGGTGGTCAGATATTGATAAGCGAGGCAACGGCGCAGGCCGCCGGCAACATCTTTCCCTTGATAAAACGCGAGCCGCTGACGGTTAAGAATCGTCTGCAGCCGGTGGAGCTTTTTGAGGTAAAATGGGACTGAGCTGTCTTGGAAACTGTCGCAAAATAGACATATAATCCAAACGGCCTGTCTATTTGGGGAAAATCTTTATGTTAAAGATCTCATCTCTAAAAAAATTGGTTACTGACTCGATGGCGATCGACCTCGGCACGGCAAGTACGATCATTGCCGTCAAGGGCCGCGGCGTCGTGCTCGACGAACCCTCGCTCGTCGCGATCAACGAGATGAGCGAAGAGATAGTCGCATTTGGCCAGGAAGCCGCCGACATGAGGGGCCGCGAAGGCCGCGATGTTGTCGTCAAAGCACCGCTGATCGGGGGTGTTGTCGCCGATTTTGAGCGGACCAAAAAGATGCTCGCCCATTTTGTAAAAAAAGCGAAAACGGGTGGATCGAATATTTCGCTCCAAGCGGTGATGAGCATGGTCTCGGACGTAACACACGTCGAACAGCGGGCCCTGATCAATGCCGCCGACGAAGCGGGTATCGGAAAGGTCTTTATGATGGAGGAGGGCCTTGCCGCCGCGTTTGGCGCGGGTGTTTTGCCCACAGACAAACGGGCATCCGCCATCATCGATATAGGGGCGGGAACTACCAATATTGCGATCGTCGCTAAAGGCGCCATCGTTCATTCGACCTCGGAACGTTACGGCAGCAATGCTATCAACGAAAGTCTCGCTACTCATCTTCGACGCCATCGCGGCATTCAGGTTGGCGAGGAAACGACCGAGCACCTCAAGACAACGTTCGCATCAACATTCCTGCCCGAAGATATTTCGAAGGCTGTCGAGATACGCGGCCGCGATGTCCAGACCCGGAGCCCGCACGCCGAAGAGGTCACGAGCGGCGAGGTTTACGCCATCGTCGAGGCCATCGTCCGCCGCATTGCCTTGAAAGTCAAAGACACGCTGACCGAGCTTCAGCCGGAGGTCGCCGCCGACATTTACGATCGCGGCGTAATCCTGACGGGTGGCGGTTCGCTGCTGGAGGGTATCGATCAGTACATGCGCTCCTTCATAAATTTGCCGGTCACTATCTCCGACGAGCCGCGTTACGCCACCGTCAACGGCCTCGTCAAAATGTTTGAGGATACAAAGCTCCTCGAACGTGTTTCACGCAACGAACTCAATGTCTTGCAAAACGCCGAGATCCCCTTCGAGGTTTGATACGCCTTAGACAACCTGTTTGCCAGCCATCATCTGTTAGCGATTACCGGGAACCAAAAACCCGGCGGAGGCGTATTCTGTTGTGATATTCTTAGAACACAGCGAAGCAGGCCGTCTTAAAGGAAGTTTGCAATATAATCATGCGGTGGATTGACCTAATTCCGACGATGAATACGCTGCGAAATGTCCTCGACATCTCGCTCGTTTTCATCATCGTGTACGTCGTGCTCAAGCTGTTTCGTGGCACACGGGCGGTCCCGACGCTCATCGGGATGGTCATCCTGACATTGCTTTACTGGCTGGCGGCGACGCAGGAGCTCTCGACTCTGGAATTCGTCCTGCGATACGCCGTCGGTTTTCTCGGCATTGCTATCATCGTTCTGTTTCAGTCGGAGATACGGCAGGCTCTCATTTATTTCGCTAATCGGCTGCGGTTTCCGATATTAAAGCGTCAGCGCGGTCAATTCGGTGGCAGCGTTTATGACGAGATCGTGCTTGCGGTTACGACGCTCGCCTCGGAAAAGACAGGTGCTTTGATCGTTATCGAACGCAATGTGGGCCTCAGAAACTTCATCGACGCGGGTGTTCAGCTTGACGCCCGGCTGAGCTACGACCTGCTGGTAACGATCTTTAACCCATCGACGCCGCTCCACGACGGGGCCGTCGTTATACAAAACGAGAGGCTTGCGGCCGCATCGGTCTTTTTGCCGCTGACCAAAAATCCCGAAATTTCGCGTGAGCTGGGCACCCGTCACCGTGCCGCGATCGGCATCACCGAGGGCTCGGACGCGATCTCACTCGTCGTGTCTGAGGAAACAGGCCTGATCACATACGTCGAGGCCGGGGTCGTGCATCGCAATCTGGATACGACCCAGCTTCGCAAACTCCTTCTCGACGCACTCGAAATACCGCTGATCGAGCCGCGACGCGATATGCCAAAAACGATGAAAGAGGCGGAAACTGACGTTACTATCAGTTGATCAAAGATGTCCGTTGACATTGAAAGAACAAATCCAAGAGAACCGCGAAAGCTGTTTTTCAAGCACATTCTCCGCAAGGTGTTTCTTGAAGATCGGGGCTTAAAGCTCGTCGCGCTCGTCATTACATTTGCGTTGTGGTTTGGGGTGACCGGTCTTAGCAAGCCGACCAAGGAGCGCCTTACGGTTCCACTAAATCCTACAATCTCGACCGATGCGGTCATCATGAACGTGATAAAACAGGACGTCGATATTGTAATCAGCGGTGACAAGCGAAAGCTTGACCTTATCAATAGAAGCGAGCTCGCGGCGGGGCTTGATCTAACGGAAATTGCACCAGGGGACTGGGTGATAACGCTCTCACCTGACACCGTCTCGGTCTCTCTGCCGCCAGGCGTAACTCTCGACATCGTCCAGCCGAACCGTATCGCCGTCAAGCTCGAAGCCGTCGCCGAAAAAGACATAGAGGTAAAGGCCGAGACGAGCGGCGACCCGGCCGAGGGCTTTGAGATATACAGCACGTCGGTTTTGCCGCCAAAAATCCGCGTGCGCGGCCCCGCGAGCGTTATCCAGACATTGGAATACATTCAAACGGACAAAATTGATATCACCGGTAAAAAGGATGAATTCACGGCAAAACAGGTACCTGTAGGAGTTTCTAATCCCAAAGCGGCGGTGCTCAACACCGTAGTCGATGTCTATCTTCGTATCGGCGAAAAGCGGGGCGAACGGGCGTTTTCAGCTCCGGTTACGGGCGAACCTGGTAAAACGGCGACCTTCATTCTCTACGGCCCGAGAACGCTGCTGCAAAAAGCGCGGGCCGATCAATTTAAAGTTGAGATGTACCTGAACGACAGCGGCGAGGAAGCTCCTCGTGTTGTATTGCCCGCCGAGCTCCAGGATGTTGTCGAGATCAGAAACCTGAAAGTTAAATGATGCCGTGCGCCCGATCCTAGAAGCCGCACAGGAAAGCCTTAATATCCACTCTCATTTCCTCGGTTATCTCATGCTTTGCCGTGTAATGTTTTGAGCGATAATTCGGCACTGCGACGCCGAGCTTTTCGTTAAAGGTACGGAATTGCTCCTGCGTATAAAACTCATCATCGTCGCCATAAAGATAAAATGTCTCGGCCGAAAACGGTTTGTAGGCTGGATTTGTCTCCAAATCGCCGGGTATGCCGCCGCAAACGCCGATCACGCCCCGCAAAACCTCAGGGTGCGTGAACGCAAATCGAAAATCCAGGGCACACGCCTGCGAAAAGCCGTAGATGAAAATGTTTCGGCGGTCGATCGTGCCTTCGGATGCGAGTTTTTCGATCACATCCAGCACAAATTTGTGATGCAGCCGGACATGCTGTTCCGGTTTGTGATCCGACAGCCAGCCAAACCCGATGCGGTAGCCGTCGTCTGTCTGGCGATAATGCGGATGCGGTGCCTGGATAGCGGCAATTACCCAGTTATCAGGAGCAACCGCCCGAGCCTCGCGCATCATATATATCGTTTATGTGCGCCGTACCCGTGAACGGCTATAAGAAGC
>JAYVDQ010000136.1:0-8134 GCA_043749325.1 Chloracidobacterium sp.
ATACGCACGGCCGCCGGTTCGCTCCGAGATCTTATTCAACGAGCCTTTATCGACACCGCTGTAAAAATTGTCTCCGATCCCGACCGAGTAAATGATCGCCTCGGATCGCAACGCAGCCGCAACGGCGTCGTCGAGCTTCTTTTTCCCTGATGTGTTTACTCCGTCCGTCACTAAGATAATGGCGCGACGTGTTTTTTCGGGAGCCGGTCCGAGGATCTCATCGGATGTGATCCATATCGCATCCCAGATCGCTGTTGATCCGGCCGTCGTATCTCCCGCGATCGGCGGTGTGCCCGCGATCACGCCGCCGCCAATGTAACCTGATGGCGGAACAAATTTTACCTGATCTACCGCTTTCCGCAGCCGCGACAGGTTGTTGGTCATTCCCTGTTCGAGAGTCGCCTCGCCGGTAAACGAGATGACGCAGACTTCATCTTTCGCCGGACGCATGACCGTTTCGAGGAAAGACGTGGCGGCTGCCTTTTCCTCCGGCAGCGTCCGCTCCTGCGAAGCACTCGTATCGATCAGTATCGCGAGGCTGAGCGGCAGATCGACCTGCCGGGAAAACGCGACTATCTCCTGCGCTTTTCCATCTTCGAGCAGGTGAATGTCACCCTGTTTAAGATCGGTCCGCAGCCGGCGATTGTGATCCTGGGCCGTAAAGAGGACATTTACTACCTCGGTATCGACCTTGATGACCTCGTCATCCGTTGTAGGTGTTACGGTTGGAGCCGGGGCCTTGGTTACGGGATTTGACGGAGTTTGCTGGGCGCGGACAAACGAAAAACCGGCCAGCCAAACCGCTGAAATTCCGACTACCAAAATTGCAAGAAACCGATTTCTCGAAAACATGCTTTTAAAACTCCTACTTCAAACTGTCCTTGACCGCCCGGTAGCTCGACTTTGTGCGGATTTTGTATTTATCCGTTTTGTCCTTATCGGTAAACCTGACCTCGATCTTGCGGCTACGGCCGTCGTAATTCTGATCGGCCGGTTTGTACGTGATGATGTACTGTGACCTCAATTCGTGCGAGATCTTGGTAAAGGCCCTTTCAAGAGCGAGCATATCGCCGGTAAAAAAGGCCTCGCCGCCGGTGTCTTCGGAAAGCTGTGTCAATAATTTATCGCCTTTGTCCTTCACCGTTCCGGCTTCGACTCCCGGTACCGTTCCCAGGAAACCCGCCTTGGTTGAGATGGCAAAAATAGTGGTTTCGGTTCGCTGGGCAATATCGATAGCGTCTTTCAGCTCCGCCCGGCTAAATGTGTCGTCCCCATCCGTAATTACCACGATCACGCGGCGTCCCGGAACGCTGCGGAGCTTTTCGTCCGAAAACTGCCAGATCGCGTCGTACAAAGCAGTTTGCGAACCCGTCGCTTTGACCTTATCAACCGCCCGGTCGAGCAGATCGAGCTTGTCCGTGAAATCCTGCCGCAAGTTGATCTCGTGGTCGAACGTCATAAACGCGGCCTTATCTTTACGCAGACGCGTGACCGTGTAAATAAAATTCTTCGCCGCTTCCTTTGAAAAGCCCATCTTGCCGGCCGTTGAGGGCGATGTGTCCATCAAAACTCCAACATAGACCGCCGGGTTAGTTTTCTCGTCCGAAAAGAAGGTTACTTCCTGCTGAACCCCATCCTCGAAAACTAGAAAATCGCCCTTGGTCAGGCCGGGCACGAGGTTCTTTTTCTTGTCAGCGGTTGTAACCGTTACCGGCAGCCGGACCTCGAAAACCTTTGTCGCGCCCGTCTCGTCTGGTGTCGGCGTCGGTTTCTGCGAAAGGGCCGATCCCGCCAGAGCAAGCAAAATAAATGATAGACAGAAGCTGTAAAAGCGAAGCGATTTCTTCATAAACGGCAATATTTATTTGCAAAATTGACGCACTCTTTCGATGCCGGTTGGCGGCATGCTGTTGTCCAAATGCAATTCGAGAGTATAGCAAAAATAGGTGTTTCGCACACTTTATAACGCGCTGCGGCTTTACGTGCCGTATCGCTGTGCGTAAGAATTGTGTTGGGCATCGGCTATATGGATCAAAACATTTTCAGAGAATATGATATTCGCGGCATTGTCGGCCACCACCTGACCGATGAGATTATCGCCCTTTTGGGAAAAGCGATCGGCACGTATCTAAACCAAAATGGGGCGAAACGCATCGCGATCGGTTACGATGCGAGGGACAGCTCGCCGGGGTATTGCGAATTATTGACCGCCGGCCTCAATCAAACGGGCTGTGACGCGATACTGATCGGCATGGTGCCGACGCCCGTTTTGTATCACACGGTCTATACAAAGGATGTCGATGGCGGCGTGATGATCACCGGCTCGCACAATCCGCCGGATCACAACGGTTTCAAGATATGCCTTGGCAAAGCGACACTATTCGGCTCGCAAATACAGGAAATAAAGGAGGTCGCCCTCGCCGGACAATTTTCAACCGGCTCTGGGACGGTCAAAACGCTCGATGTCCTCGACGATTATTGCCGCGATATTGTCTCGCGGATCTATCTGGGGGACCGCAAACTCAAGGTTGTTATCGACGCCGGAAACGGCATGGGCGGCGTAACGGCGGTGCCCGTTTATCGCGAGCTTGGCCTTGAGATGGTCGAGCTTTTTACCGAGCCGGATTCGAGCTTTCCCAATCATCATCCCGACCCTACGGTCGCGGAAAATCTACAGGACATGATCACCGCCGTTCGCGAGTCGAAAGCCGATCTCGGCCTCGCCTTTGACGGCGACGCCGACCGCCTCGGCGTCGTGGACGAGAATGGCCGCATTATCTGGGGAGACGAGCTTATGGTGCTGTTCTCGCGCTCGGTGCTGGCGACAAACCCCGGAGCGACGATCATAGCCGAGGTCAAATGCTCGCAAACGCTGTTCGACGATATCGAAAAACATGGAGGCAAGCCGCTGATGTGGAAAGCCGGCCACTCGATCATCAAAGCAAAGATGAAGGAAACGGGCGCCGCACTCGCGGGCGAAATGAGCGGCCACATCTTCTTTGCCGACCGTTTTTACGGCTTTGACGACGCGACCTATGCCGGGGCTCGCATATTGGAGATCCTTTCGAAAACCGATAAACCGCTCTCCGCATTACTGGCTGATCTGCCTAAAACGTTTTCCACACCCGAGCTGCGTATTGATTGCTCCGACGAGATCAAATTCAATGTGGTGAAAAGAATCGCCGAATATTTCTCACGCTCTACTCAAGTGATCACCATCGACGGGGCCCGCATCGTGTTCGAACATGGCTGGGGCCTCGTCCGCCCGTCGAATACACAGGCGATCCTAGTCCTGCGATTCGAGGCCGACTCGGACGCTCATCTTGCCAAGATCCGCCAAATCGTGGAATCCAAAGTTTCCGAATTCATCGCGGCAACGGCTAAAGTTTGATAAGATTTTGCTATGGATAATTTAGAAACTGCGACGCTTGCGGCTGGATGTTTTTGGTGCGTTGAGGCTGTTTTTGACGATCTGCGTGGCGTCGAAGATGTTGTTTCCGGTTATTCCGGGGGCCATACCGACAATCCAACCTACGAACAGGTGTGCTCCGAAAGGACCGGGCACGCGGAGGTGGTCCAGATCAAATTCGACCCAGACGAACTTTCATTTGCCGACCTTTTACGTGTATTTTTTACCGTTCATGACCCTACACAGATAAACCGCCAAGGTAACGACGTCGGCACGTCGTACCGGTCGGCCATCTTTTATCATTCGGAAGAGCAAAAGCGAGTTGCCGAAGAGGTCATCGCCGAGATCACCGCCGAGGGCATTTACGCCAACCCGATCGTTACGGAGGTCACAGCGTTCGACAAATTCTGGTCCGCCGAAAATTATCATCAGGAATATTTTGCCAACAATCCGAACCAGCCCTACTGCTCTGCGGTCGTCGCCCCAAAGGTCGCCAAATTTAGGCAGAAATTTGTATCTAGATTAAAGCGGTAGAGTGAGTCATCCCCCTCGATGGCCCGGGAACCCGGAACTTTCCCCAAAAAACGCCAATCTCAAACGTTTTGACACAGCCTCTTACGCAGGCGATTCTGACCTAAAGTCTCCCCATCAGCATTAGTACGCCGATGACGATGAAAGCCGTGGCCACGATGCGTTGTAGCCATTCGGTGGGTATGTATTCGCTCAAAACGCCGCCGACCAGCACGCCGATCAGCGTCACCAAAACCAGCGCCGCCGCGCCGCCGAGAAAGACCGAGATCTTTGATTCCGTGCTCGCCGTCATGGTGATCACGGCAAGCTGGGTCTTATCGCCAAGCTCCGCCAAAAACAAAGTCAAAAACGCTGTTCCAAATATTTTCCAGTCCATATTGATAGTTTACAAAAAGTTTGCAGAGTTACAGAGTTTGTAAGGCCTTTCACATCTCTTGCACTCTGCAACTCTGTAAACTCTCGAAACTGTAAACTTAACTTCCGCTTGCATCTTTTCCGGTTTTGCTTCAAAATTCGCTGAAAAGAAGTAAATAGTGAATGGTAAATCGTGAATTGAGCATAGAAGAGGTGCAAGGTCGCAGTCCTCCATTCATAATTTCCGTCAGCCGTTCACCACTCACTAATAACGATCCACGAGTATAAAACTATGGCTAACTCACTATTTCGCAAAAAATCTATCGCTCAAATTCAGTCGGACGCAGCACAGGGCTTTGCCGACGCCGAGGCCGCCGGAACCGGCCTGAGACGTTCGCTCGGCACATTTGACCTGACAATGCTCGGGATCGCCGCGATCATTGGGGCGGGTATTTTCGCGATGGTCGGTCAGGCGTCGTATAACGGCGGGCCGGGCGTGATATTTTTGTTCATTTTCGCGGCCATCGCCTGCGGGTTTGCGGCGTTGTGCTACGCGGAATTTGCCTCGAAGATACCGATCGCCGGCTCGGCATACACCTATGCTTACGCGAGCTTTGGCGAACTGCTGGCGTGGATCATCGGCTGGGATCTGTTGGTCGAATACGCGATCGGCAATATCGCCGTCGCCATTTCGTGGAGCGACTATTTTACGAGTCTGCTCGAGACGAACGGCATTCACATACCCCTCCAGTACACGATGGATTTCCTCTCGGCCAAGCGAGGGTTTACTGCCGCCAGCGAAGCCATCGAGGGCGGAACAACATTCGACGCGTTAAAGGCCGCATGTGACGCCAAGGACGCAGTCGTTACGTGCGGGCAGCTCGATGGATACACGGCCTGGACGACCGCCCCGCACATCGGAAGCTGGCCGGTCATCGCTGACCTGCCGGCCCTGGGAATTGTGGTTTTCATCACCGCCCTGGTCTACATCGGCATCCGCGAATCTAAAAGAGCCGCAAACATAATGGTGGCCGTAAAGCTGGTGATCATCTTACTGGTCATTATTCTCGGAGCGTTTTACGTCAAAACGGCCAACTGGCATCCATTCTTGCCCAACGGTTTCAAAGGCGTGATGACCGGGGTCGCTGCCGTGTTCTTTGCATACATTGGATTTGACGCCCTGTCGACAACGGCGGAGGAGTGCAAAGACCCGTACAAAACGCTGCCTCGCGGCATGATCTACAGCTTGCTGATCTGTACAGTCTTGTACGTTATTTTGGCGTTGGTGCTGACCGGGATGGTCAATTATACAAAGCTGAATGTGGGCGATCCGCTGGCGTTTGTTTTCGGGCCCGAGGGCGTCAATATCCCATGGGTTTCGGGCATTATCGCGGTGAGCGCGATCATTGCGATCGCGACCGTTTTGCTTGTTTTCCAGCTTGGCCAGCCGCGTTTGTGGATGGCGATGAGCCGCGATGGTCTGCTGCCGAAGATCTTTTCATCCATCCATCCAAAGTTCCGCACACCGTGGTTCTCGACTATCCTGACGGGGTTTATGGTTGCCATTCCAGCGCTATTTATGAACCTCTCCGAGGTCACGGACCTCTCGGTGATCGGGACGCTGTTTGCGTTTACGATCGTCTGCGCGGGTGTGCTGGTCAAGGACAAAGAATTCGCCGGCGAAAAGCGGTTTGTTCCCTTTATAAGCTCGCGGTATCTGTTTCCCGTGATCATGCTTGGAGCGTTCGGGCTCGTTTACTATCTGAACCCCGATTTCTATAAAAACCTTTTTGATTTCACCGCGACGGCCGATAAGACGAGCTATGCGATCTTTACCGAAAAGATCCCGTATCTTGTTTTCTTGCCGTTTACGCTCGTTATGGTCATATTATCTGTCGTCAAGCGGCTTTCGCTCATTCCCGTGCTCGGCGTGATGTGCTGCACGTACCTGATGACCGAGCTTGGCTGGACAAATTGGTTTCGGTTCGCCATCTGGCTGATCGTCGGCATGATCGTTTATTTCTTTTACAGTTACAGCCACAGCAAGCTGCATAACGCCCCGGAGTGGATAGCCGAAGATCATCCTACGCCTTAAGGATCTGGGTTTACCGTAAAGATTTACAATTCTTTACATTTTTGAAAGAACCATTTGAGTTAGAATTGCGTCTTACAAGCGTAAATTTGATTTCAACTTAGGACTAGGAGCAATTTCTATGAAGAAAAGTATTGTGTTTGCAGCGTTCCTTTCGCTGTTTGTTTTAGCAACGGTGGCTTCGGCGCAGAAAACTGACAAATCCCCCGCCGATTTTAGCGGCAAGTGGAGCCTCGATCTCGCAAAGTCGAAACTGACTGACCGCGAAAAGGCCAGCATCGAGTCGATGACGGTGACGGTGACCCAGTCGGCTACCGATATCAAGGTCGAAACCGCGACCAAGCGTATGGCGCCTGCGACACCTCCGGCAGGAGCTCCTGCGGGTGGCCCTCCAGGAGGCGGTGGCGGTGGAATGGGCGGTGGTGGCGGAGCCCCTGCTCCTCAGACATTCCTGCTTGGCAAAGAAAGCAAGGTTGACATGCCCGGACAGGGTGGTACGACGAGCCCTGTGACGTTTAGTTCGAAGTGGGACGGCTCAAAGCTTGTTCTTTCGACATCGCGCACGTTTAGCGGCCCGAACGGCGAAGTTACCAGCACAACCAAAGAAACCTGGGAACTCGGCGCGGACGGCAAAACCTTGACAGTAAATCGTGAAGCAGTCAGCCCCCGTGGAACGGATTCGACGACACGGGTCTTTACCAAGAGCTAATTTTAGTTTTTTCGTACTTTGAAGAGGCTCTTATGAAAATAAGGGCCTCTTTTTATAGGCCTCAGACGGCTAGGGGCTGCAGATCCACTTTAAAAGCTAGATTCTGTAGTCGTTTGATGCAGCGTCTCTGTACGGCACTGCGATCACGTTCGTCAAAGTAGTTGGCTCCAAGATCAGCATATTGGTGCCGACGAGTCAGCAGGTGATAGCCAATAACAAGGATCGAGTGCCCAACCGCCACCAACGCTTTTTTCTTTCCCCGATGAGCGGCAATACGATGATATTGTTGCCTGAGGTATTTATTCTTGGTGCGAGCTGCTCCGTGAGCGGCTTCAATCAGAGCATGGCGGAGCCAGCGGCTGCCTTTTCGAGTTTTGCCCGTCCGCCGTTTGCCGGCCGATTCGTTATTACCGGGACACATGCCGGCCCACGAAGCGAGGTTCCTCGCAGTCGGGAAGCGGCTCATGTCCCAGCCGATTTCCGCCAGCATCACTTCAGCGGTTTGGCGTCCGATGCCGGGAATCGAATCGAGCAGGGCTACATCTTCTTCAAAAGGGCGGAGACGCTCTTCCACCTCCGTATTTATACGCTCGATAGTCTCTTCCAGATATTCTATCTGGCCCAGGTGTTCGGCTATCAAAAAACGATGATGAGGTTTCACCGCCCCGGCCAGTGCCTCAATCAATTGGTCTCTTTTTTTCGCAGCAACCCTTTGGCCAGGTCCGCCAGAGCTTCCGGATCCGTTTTGCCAGCGACGATCTCTTTCAACATGGCCCAGGCCGACACTCCCTGAATATCGGTGACCACACTCGCAAGTTTGATATTGGCGTCCTCAAGCACCTTTTGCAATCGATTTGCGGTTCGAGCTCTTTCTCTAACGAGCGAGGTGCGGTAGCGAGTCAGATCGCGCAATTCCCGAACGGGTGCCGGCGGGATAAAACTGGCCCTCAACAATCCTAATTGGAAACATTCGGCCAGCCATTCCGCATCGAGCACGTCAGTCTTGCGTCCGGGCACCCCTTTCAAATGTTGGGCATTA
>JAYVDQ010000137.1:0-6811 GCA_043749325.1 Chloracidobacterium sp.
TCTGCCGCGGATAAATACTCTACTGTCAGCCCCGCTTCCCGCTGCCAATTGTAACGCTCCTCCAACTCACGCGAATCCTCCTCCGTAAACCCGAGGTACAACGTGCCCGCGCGGTCAAGCTCAATATCGACACCGGTTTCCTCAAGCAACTCAGCCGAAAAAGCCGGATACAGGTCACGTGATTCAAGCGTCATGTCAAAAAACGCCCCACCGCCATTCGCCTCCGCCTGCGGCCCCAGCATTCCGGCCGCCGCCCAAGAAGATTCCTCGCCGCACTGACCTTTTTCGAGCAAAGTGATGTGCTTTACACCCTTTCTATGCAGCTCGCGGGCTATGCCAAGGCCGATCACACCGCCGCCGACTATCAATACATCTGAGTTCATTTTGAAACGGTATTTGTCCTTTATTCGCTGGCCGTTGTAAATTTAATTATAGGATATTAGATATGAAACACACTATTACATTGATCCCCGGCGACGGCATCGGGCCTGAGATCGTGGCGGCGACCGTTCGCGTGATCGAGGCGACGGGGGTCGATATCGAATGGGAAACCCAGATATTGGGTGCTCAGGCGCTCGAGAAATACGGCAGCACATTGCCCGAATCGTCCATTGACGCAATGCGTCGCACAAAGGTCTCGCTCAAGGGGCCGATCATGACGCCTGTCGGCAAAGGTTTTACGTCAGTCAACGTCGGACTTCGTCGGGCTCTTGACCTCTATGCAAACGTTCGACCCGTTAAGGCTCTGCCAAATGTTCCTTGCCGTTACCCGGAACTTGACCTCGTTATTGTTCGCGAAAATACCGAGGGGCTTTACTCCGGCCTCGAACACGTCGTCGTTCCGGGTGTTGTCGAATCGCTCAAGATCATAACTGAAAAAGCCTCGACCCGTATTTGCCGTTACGCTTTTCAATACGCTCGCGACAACGGCCGTAAAAAGGTCACCGCCGTTCACAAGGCCAATATCATGAAAGTCTCGGACGGCCTTTTCCTCGAGTGTTTTTACAACGTCGCAAAGGATTTCCCGGAGATCGAGTTCGACGACAAGATCGTCGACAACTGCTGTATGCAGCTGGTCATGCGGCCCGAACAGTTTGACGTGATGGTGATGGAAAATCTTTACGGCGATATTCTGTCGGACCTTTGCGCCGGGCTGATCGGCGGCCTCGGGCTCGCTCCGGGAGCGAATATCGGTGAGCTTGGAGCCGTTTTCGAAGCAGTTCACGGCTCGGCGCCCGACATCGCGGGGCAGGGAATCGCAAACCCTACTGCCTTGATGCTCTCCGCGATACAAATGCTGCGTTACATCAGCGAAAGGGACGCAGCCCAGCGTTTTGAAACGGCATTGTTCGGCGTGTTTGAAGACGGGCAACACATCACCAAGGATCTTGGCGGTAATGCCAAGACCAACGAATTTGCTCGTGCAATCGAAGAAAAGATACAGGCCGGAGCATCAGCCGCGGCCTAAGTCAGTACCCCTCCCAATGCCGGTTGCGACAGTTTCGATCCTTAGTTCTGGTAAATAGACGGATCATCAAAGACGGATCAAAATTCCGTGACGTTCTCTGTCGGTTACCTACTACTTGGCGGCGGTCAGATACATCATCAGTATAAGCAGAATAAAATACGGCACAAGCACCGCCGCTCCTGCATAGTCCTTTGCGACCCGTTGGCCGAAGAAAAGGGCTGTGATTGACGCAGTTCCGATAATGGATGCGTAAAATACCAAAAGCAATGAGCCGGCGGCGAAAAAATAGATAATTCCCACAACACTTAGAAATCCGGTTGCAAGTTCCATTATTGTTACTGTTGCGAGCATTGGCGGCACGGTTTTGGCCAGAATCGTCCTGGAAAAATGGCCGGTAAGCCATTCCAGATTGCCTTTCCAGTCGAGCACCTTGTCGAGGCCCGACTGGATGAAGAGTATGCTCACCAGTAGGGCGGCGAAAAGGGCAGGGAGATTTTTGGCGATGTCTTCGAGGTGCATGTTGCGTTGACTGTTACGCTCTTACTTACGGGCGGGCTTTTGCATCAGAGCCTCGATCTCGTCCGGGTGCTTTGGCACTTTGCCGGTCAGATTGTGGTTGCCGTCTTTTGTGACGAGCACGTCGTCCTCGATGCGGACACCGATACCGCGATATTTGGCCGGTGCGGATTTGTCGTCGGGCGGAATGTACAGACCCGGCTCCACCGTGAGCACCATACCCGCAGCAAACGGCCGCGATTTTTTCGCTCCCTGATCCTCGAAATAACGTCCCGCGTCATGCACATCGAGGCCCAGGTAATGGCCGACACCGTGCATGTAGTATTTCATGTAAGATTTCTTTTTTATCAGGTCTTTGGTTTTGCCCTTGAGCAGGCCGAGCTTTTTCATGCCTTCGGTAAGCAGCTCGATCGAAAATTCCTGACGCCCTTTGACCGTATTTCCGGTTTTTGTGTACTCAATACACTGTTGCTGGACGTCGAGCACGACATCATAGACCTCGCGTTGAGCCGCTGTGTATTTTCCATTGATCGGGAAGGTGCGAGTGATGTCCGACGCGTATCCTTCGTATTCGGCACCGGCGTCGATGAGTATCAGATCGCCATCTTTAAGCGGCATGTTGTTCTCGACGTAGTGTAAAATGGTCGCGTTATCGCCGCCGCCGATGATCGAATTATAGGCGACGCCGCACGCCCCTTTGTCACGCATGTAGGCTTCCATCAGCGATTCGACCTGGCCTTCGTTCATTCCGGGCTTGACCTTTTTCATGGCCAGGACGTGAGCCTCGCCGGCAATGTCGGCGGCCTTTTGCATAAAGGCGACTTCCTTCTCCGATTTGTGCAGCCTCATTTCACCGGTGATGATCGTCGGGTCCTTGATGGTGTGGGGCGGATAGGCGGTTTTCAGACGGCGTTGACGCTGATTAGAGAGATATCCCAGGATTTGTTGGTCGAGAGCTTTGTCGACCGAGAAACGGTAATAAAGCACGTCGTGTCCGTCGAGCAGTTTGGCCAGATCGGCGGGAAATTTCTCGATCGAAGACGCGCGGTCGGCTTTATAGTTTTTGACCGCTCCCTCAACACCTTGGCGGCGACCGAACCAAGTTTCCATCAGTGGATCGCGCGACCGGACGTAGAGCGTGAACGGCTTTTTGGACGACGGATCGATCACTGCGACGGCGTCTGGTTCGGGAAATCCGGTCAGGTAAAGAAAATCAGGGTCCTGGTGAAATTTGAACTCGGTATCGTAACTCCGTGTCGCTTCGTGAGCGGCTGGGATGATCGCGATCGAGTTCTCATCCATTTGTTCGATAAATCGTTTTAATTGTGCTCGCATAGATCTCCTAAAAAATTCTGAACTGCGGAGAATTGTAACGCAAAATTCGCGTCTTGTCAGAGCGGATGGGACAGGGACACGGGATAGGACACTTTTTTGCGAGTGATGTGCGAGTTTTGGCGCATTCTCTCGTTCTGTTTTTGAAATTGCTGATATAATTCACGAAAAATTCGATACTACAAGGAGACACTACGATGAAACAATTAATTTTCCTGACAGTGATGCTACTTTTAGCCCCGGCTGCGGCTTTTGCGGACATCGCGCGGCCCGAACCCGCAAAAACGCCAAAATCAAACAGCTCGAAATCGATCGAGACGGGAATGACGATCCGGCTCGACAGCGAGGCGAAAGAAGCCCGGCTTATCATTCCGAGATCACAGATCAAACAACTCCGCGCCGAGCTGGAACAGATGGATGACGATTCGGACAACACCGCTGCTGTCACGACGCCGGGCAGCTTTTCCAGGACGCAGACGGTTCTCAGCGGAACGTTCCTGAGCCTGGCCCTGGTTTTCGGCGGGATGTGGTTTGTCCGTTCGGGCAAATCGACAACCAGGACCGGGAAGGGCCTTGTGATCCTTGCGGTGGTCACCGGCATCGTTTCGGCTGCAACCTTAGTGTACGCCAACGCTGGGCCGCCGCAGGAGGCACGCAGCATTACGGGCAAGATGTTCACGCAGGCCGTGCATATCTATGGAAGGGGCTGGGGCATAGTCAAACTCGAAGCCCGCGACCAAAAACAGATCGAGCTGATCGTGCCGAATCCTAAGCCTTCAACGCCGGCTAACGACGAATAGGATTTAGTGGATGCAGGAGATCCGGGTTTCCAGATTCGAATTGACCAGCGCGCACATCTTCGTTGCGGCGTTTGTGGCGGCGTGCGCCATTGCGTCGGGGGTCATCGGCTTTGCGCCGCTACAGATGTCTATTGCCACGATCTTTTTATTTGCGGGCGTCCATAATTTTATGGAGTTTCGCTACTTCGCTGCCCGTATGCCGCTGCGATGGGGAAGATCGCGGCTTTTTTATTCCGTCGGGATCGGCGGCGTGATCGTTCTGGCTGCGGCGTATCTGACGCTCTATTTCGCAAGCGGTAATTGGATGTGGAGCCTCGACAGTTGGGCGACGCTTTCGGCAATGTGGAACACGGCGTTCGTCCTTTGGCTCGGCCTATTGTTTTATCTGCGGGGAAAACAACGTCCAAAAAGCGACTGGGCGTGGGCATTTCCGGTCGCGTTTCTCCTCGCGGCGCTGGCGTGGCTCGTGCCGCAATACTGGAGCCTATCGCTCGTTTATATTCATCCGTTCATCGCAATGTGGTTTCTCGAACGCCAGATCCGCCGGACAAAACCTGAATGGCTCCGGGCTTATCACTATTGTCTGGCATCGATCCCGCTCTTTCTCGCGGCGATCTGGCTTGCGTTCGCCGGACGCCCAAATCTGTCTGAGGAAACCAACCTGTACTGGCGGATCACGCAGCACGCCGGCAGTCAGATCCTGCCGGGTATTTCGAGCCATGTGCTTGTCGCGACGCATGTTTTTCTCGAATCGATCCATTACGCCGTCTGGATATTGCTGATCCCGTTAGTCGATTGGCGTGCGGTGCCGTGGAAACTGAACGAGATACCGCTCTTTGCAAGCACAAAGGGCTTTCCTAGGATGGTGGTCGCTGCTTTGGCTCTAAGTTTACTAATCATTTTGGCGCTGTGGGGTGGATTTGCGATCGATTACACCACGACCCGGGATGTGTATTTTGCATTCGCCATTGCTCACGTAATGGCCGAGTTTCCATTTTTGATAAAGATGCTTTGATGAACTGACAACGGATAACGGAAAGCAGAAAATTTTACAGTTCGTATTTTCCACTTTCCGTTATCCGTTATCCGTTTAAGAAAATGTTCCTTTTTGACGATGTTGATATTGTCCGAACGACCCAGAGCTTGCCGATCAGCGAGCTTTGGAAGTTTCTGCCTGTGGGATACGTCTTTACGATCCTGATAGAAACCCCCGTTTTGCTCGTCGGCCTCTCGCCAAAGGTTTCTTTTAAGCAGAAACTCTGGTGTGGTGTATGGTTGACAGCCTGCACATATCCGATCGTCATCCTTGTCCTGCCCGCGATCTTTTTCGGTTCGTCGCGGTTTCTGTATCTGCTTGTTGCGGAGACCTTTGCTCCCGCCGGCGAATGCCTTTTGTTCTGGCTCGCGTTTCGAAACAGGGGCTTGCTTGCATCTGGCGATTGGGTTCGCTGCCTCATCGCTATCGTCATAGCTAATCTCGCGTCGTTTGGTTTTGGGGAAGTGATGAATCATTACCGCTGGTTCGGGTTGTTTTAGCCACGAATTACACGAATAACACGAATGAAATAGCATTCAATCTCGGAGTTCGTTGATTAACTAGAACATCTCAGGAATAATGAACTGATATTCGCGCCATTCGTGTTATTCGTGGCTAAACTCTTATGGATCTGCGCATCACCGAGATATTCCTTTCGATCCAGGGCGAGTCGTCGCACGCCGGACGGCCGTGCTCTTTTGTCCGTCTGACTGGCTGCCCGATGCGTTGCGTCTGGTGCGACAGCGAATATACGTTTACGGGCGGCGAGCATGTTTCTTATGAATATATTTTTACGAAACTCAAAGAATTTGGCTGCGATCTGGTCGAAGTCACGGGTGGTGAGCCGCTTGCGCAGAAAAATGTATTTCCTTTTATTACAGAGCTTTGCGAACGCGGTTATGAAGTCCTGATTGAAACGGGCGGTTATGTCTCCACCGAAGACGTGGACCCGCGTGCGAAGATAATTCTGGACGTAAAATGCCCCGCGTCCGGCGAGGCCGAGAGAAACCATTGGCCGAATCTGGAACGATTACGGCCCTATATGGACGAAGTGAAATTCGTCGTCGCAGATATGACCGACTGGAAATTTGCGATGGGAACAATAGAGAAATACGATCTCGTGAGTTGCGCAAAAGAGATCCTTATCTCTCCCCTTCATGGCATCGAAAATCTCGCTGAGATCGCGGAGGCCGTTTCTACAAGCGGCCTAAAAGTGAGGCTAAATTTGCAGTTACATAAATACATCTGGGGTGCTGATGTCCGCGGCGTTTGAGGGCGGATTTCTCCCGCAGAGCCGCAAAGAGGCAGAGCCAGACGGAGAATATTCAAATATGCACTAATGCTCTGCTACTTTGGAACTCACTTCTTCTCTGCCTCTTTGCGGCTCTGCGGGAGATGGACTTCTATGCATGAAAATGAGATCTCGGGAATAATAGTGGACGCTGCATACAAGATCCACACAACGCTTGGACCGGGGCTGCTTGAATCGGTTTACGAGATTGTTCTCGCGCACGAGCTCAAAACGCGAGGGTTGACCGTTATTGTTCAACAACCGATTCCAGTTATTTATGAAGATGTCCGCCTCGACCTCGGTTTCAGGGCAGATATTATTGTAAATAATAAAGTTGTGATAGAAGTGAAATCAGTCGAGACCATCGC
>JAYVDQ010000138.1:0-3387 GCA_043749325.1 Chloracidobacterium sp.
GTTTTGGCTGTCCCAAGCGGCTCGAACCGCCTGCCGCGAGGAGCAAACCGCCGATCTTTGGTGCGTTATTTCCGGTCATAAATGGGTGCTTCACGAGCGGGCAGCGGGCCGCCGCCGCGATGTTTTAGGACACTCTGGATCTCGGCGATGATAGAAACGGCAATCGTCTCCGGCGAATCACCGCCGATATCGAGGCCCGCGGGCGAACACATTTTGTCCATTTGACGCGATTCAAATTGCTCCTCAGTTTTCTTTAGCTCGTCAATTATTTGCTCCGTCCGTTTCTTTGGCCCAAGCGCTCCGATGTAAAACGCATCGGATCGGAGAGCCCTCGCAATCATAGCTTTGTCGCGGTCGTAATTGTGATTCATCGCTACAATTGCCGTCTGATTGTCTGCGGTCAAAACGACCGATTCGTCGCGGTCGAGCATGATGAGTTCGTTCGCAGCGGGAAAGCGCTCCCTGGTCAGGAACGCCGGCCGATGATCGTAAACGCGCACCTGCCAGCCAATGTCATGAGTAATAGTGGCAAGTGGTACGGCGTCTGCCCCGGCACCGAGGATCAAAAGCTGGACGGGCGGCCGCAGAGTTTCGAACGCAAATTCGATAACTTCACCCTCTACCTCGTATTCGATAGTCTCAAAGATCGAACTCGATCCGTTGAAAGTTAAAAGATCGTCACGAAGCTGCTGGACCGCATCGAGCAGCGAATGTGGCTCATCGAATGCTCCTCCAGTCGTTTCACCGTAGTAAACTCTTTCGCCCACGACCAAGTCCGTGGCCCCGGCATTTATCACAACGGCGGCGACTATCGGATGACGCTTTTTATAAACTTCATTGAGCTTTGCGATAATGCCAGCGTCCGCGCCTACTGGCTCGATCAGTATCCTCATCACTCCGCGGCAGCCCATGTTCAGCGAGAATATGGAATTTTCATCGACGGTCGTGTCGTATGTGAAAACCTCTGAGCGACCCGTTTCGAGCACTTTTTTCGCTCGCTCCAACACGTCGGCTTCGAGACATCCGCCCGACACGGTGCCGAAAGTTTCGCCGTCTGCCAGCATCAGCATCCGGGCACCGGGCAGACGATAGCCTGACCCGCGGACGTCAATCACGGTCGCCAAAATGGCACGAACATCCGAGCGAAAGCCGGACACAACCCGCAGGATCTCGCTAATTTCTTTCATTCAAAATTTACGATTAGGATTACTTATTACAATAGTTTATCGGGGGTGATCGGCAGATCGCGCACGCGTTTGCCGGTTGCGTTGAAGACGGCATTTGCTATTGCCGCCGCTACGCCGACGATGCCGACCTCGCCGATGCCCTTTATGCCGAGCTTGTTGACGAATTTGTCTTCCTCCGGAATGAATGCCACATCGATCGTACCGACATCCAGATTCGCCGGAATGTGGTAGTCGGCAAAGGTCCGCGTAATAAAATTACCCCAGCGGGGATCCATGATCGACTCTTCCGTCAGGGCCATGCCGATGCCCCAGACGCAGCCGCCGATGACCTGCGAACGGGCGGTTTTGGCATTCATGATACGTCCGGCACCGGTGACGGCGACGTGGCGGTGGACGCGAACCATCCCGGTCAATTCGTTTACCCACACCTCGGAAAAATTGGCGTTAAATGCGTGGGACGAATATTTTTGCGCGTCGGCCGGGGCCTTCGCATCCACGCGGGTCTGGTATTCATTGAGATTAGCGGCGTCCATCAGCTGCGCGAGGGTCGGAGCGACGAGCCATTTCCGGTCGGTCTTTGCTTGTAGTTCGGTTTTGGCCTGATTGCAGGCGTCGGCGACTGAATTGCAAAAACTCGCAGCACCGATCGACCCAACGGAACCTGCGGCGGGCGGCAACGCCGAATCACCGATCTTTACGGCAACCTTGCTCATCGCCAAACCAAGCGTTTCGGCGGCTGTCTGAGCGATGATCGTATGCGTTCCGGTTCCGATGTCGGTGGCGGCAAGCTCAACACTCGCCGTTACGTCGTCACCTTTGCGGGTCAATTTTAGGATCGTGGATGTCGGGCTCTGCCGCGATGGGTATGATCCGGCGGCCACGCCGTAGCCGATCAGATAGTCGCCGCTCCGGTTTTGTCCCGGCTCCGGTTTGCGGTTTTTCCAGCCGATCATCTCTGCTCCGCGTTTCAGGCATTCTACGGTCGCCTTCGATGACCACGGTTTATTATTTGAAAGATCTTTCGACGGCTCATTTTTTATACGAAACTCGATTGGGTCCAATTTCAGAGCATAGGCCATTTCGTCTATCGCCGATTCCAGGGCAAAGCTGCCCGTCGATTCGCCCGGCCCGCGTTGAAACGTCGGGGCGATCACATTCATCGCGGCCGCTTTGTAGCCTACGCGCGAATTCGGGACCTCGTACATCATGGTTGCAAGAATGCCGCACGATTCGGCAAATTCGTTGGTTGTCGTCGTAAACTGCGTTGTGTCATGGCCGAGCGCGGTCAGCCTGCCGTCGGCGGTCGCGGCGACTCTGAGATGTTGACGGTTCTGCTGACGCAGGCCAACGGAATTGAACATGTTCTGCCGCGTGACGGCGAGTTTGACCGGGCGGCCCACGACCTTCGCGGCCATCGCGGCGAGGATCACATTTGTCCACGCTCCGCCTTTCGAGCCAAAACCGCCACCCACATGCGGCGACACGATATGGACCTGTTCGGGCTTAAGGCCAAAGGCCCTCGCGACACCGCCCTGAACACCGCCGACGACCTGGGTAGCGGTGTAAAGCGTCAATTTGTCACCCTCCCAAACAGCGATCGCCGAATGCGGTTCCATAGGCTGATGATGTTCGATCGGCGTCGAGTAAACGGCGTCGATCTTATGCTCGGCGGCTTTGAAAGCAGATTCGAAGTCGCCCCGAAGAGCGTCGTTTCTATTTGCGGGCTTAACCGCCTCGGCGACGCATTTCTCGAAATCTATCTTAGCGTCCGTCGATTGATATGTAGACTCGATCAAACGAGCAGCCGAACGGGCTTGCTCAAAAGTCTCCGCTACAACCACGGCAACATTCTGTCCGTAAAAATTGATCTTGGTGTCCTGCAAAATGCCAACGCCGCGCATCGGGTCGTAGGCAGCGACCTTGGGAGCGTTTTTGTGGGTGATTACGGCAATAACGCCGGGGCTCTTTTCGGCCGCAGCCGTATTGATGTCCATGATCGAGCCGGCCGCGATCGTGCTCTTTACGATAAAGCCGTAAGCGACATTTTTTATCGGCCAATCCATTCCGTAATTCGCCGCGCCCGTCACTTTCAACAGCCCGTCGATCCGGCTGATCGCTTCACCTATAACCTTATTCTCGGTACTTGTCATAACTTTCCTCGTGTCAGAAATGCGGAGGCCCGCGCGTAAGCAAGGGCGAT
>JAYVDQ010000139.1:0-2015 GCA_043749325.1 Chloracidobacterium sp.
CACTTATTTCTAAAAGAGTTCTCAACCGTCTGAAGCATCGTGTCGAGATCGGGTCGTCGCAATAGTCTGCCGTCCGTTATAACGGCGTCTATTTTCCTCGTATTTGCTATGTCAGCCAACGGGTCTGCATCGAGCACGACTAGATCTGCCAATTTTCCTTTTTCGACTGTACCAAGTTCGCTTTCACGCGCGAAGTACCTCGCGGGATCTATCGTAGCGGCCCGTAGTGCGTCGAGCGGCGTCAACCCTGCTTTGACGAACAGTTCTAATTCGTCGTGCAAGCTAAATCCGGCGATGACAAAAGGATTGCCGAGGTCGGTTCCAGCAAGCAAAGGCACACCTGCCGCGTGCATTAACCTAATCGTCTCCAAAATTTTTGCAAACCGCTGCTCGCGCACGGAGACAGGCGGCATTGGGGCTGCGTTCGGGCGGGGGGTGGGCGTAATCCAACTTCTCAACTCCCGCGGTGAAACGTACCTCAGGCCCGCGGCTCCCCTAACCTCCTCTCGGTCGCCCAGCATCATTCCCCTGTGCAGAACGGCAGTGGGAACCTGCCAGGTTTGATTTTTAGCATATGTCCGAAACAGCCTCAGGCACTTATTGTCATCATACGAATCGTAAAGGTCATTCGCTCGAATGGATCGGTCCTTCAACACTTCCGCTTCGCGCGTCGAGCACGTTTGCAAAAGGCCGGTTAGATGCTCGATGCTTTTTTGTCCCGCGTTCGAAGCGGCGATCGCACTCACCGCGAACGGCACATGTCCTGCGAACGGAATATGAAGCTTCTTCGCTTCGTCGACGATCGCGAAATACGATTCCGGCGATAGGTTCCAATAAACTTTTATAAACCCGGCCCCTTTCGCTTTCAGTTCTCGCACGGCTGCCCGGGCCTGTTCGGCGTTCGCGACGCCGAGCATATTCGGCAAAAATGTCGGGACACCGTCGACTATCGAACTGCTTACAGCGATGCGCGGACCCACCAGCTTTCGCTCAGCGATCTGCGATTCCCATTCGTGAACCGCCTTTATGTCATCGGGATCGGTCCATAAATCGCGAACACCCGTAACTCCGTTCGCGATGAAGAGCGGAAAATATTCGTCCTTATTGTTTGTGCCGGAGCCGGAAGTGTTGTTGAAAATATGCACGTGCATATCCCAAAGTCCCGGAATCAAATACTTTCCCCTCGCATTGATAACTCGTGCGGCGACCGGAATTTTAATCCTTCCACTTTTACCTACAGCTGTTATCTTTTTACCGGAAACCACCACAGTCATGTTCGTGCTTTTCGCTCCGTTAATGACGTCTATGACCGCGACGTGTGTAATCGCGAACGGCGCACCGTAACCATCTCGCCCCTGCCCGAAAGCGATCATCGGGATAAGTAGGATAGAACATGCAATAAAAGCTTTCCTCACCTTCGATATCCTCCTTTATCGTTCAAGCCCGTGTCCGGTCTGCGGATACTGCCGCATACTCGATTCTGTTTTTGATTAATGTTTTCATAAGAATCGATCCGCAGAGTTCACAGAGAACACAGAGGAAAATTTCTCAGTGTTCTCTGTGGCAGATATTTCTAACAAAGGGCAAGGCCCGCATCGAGCGCCGCGATCAGTTTATCGACCGTATCCGTAGTCGAATTGAGCATCAGGCCCGTGCGGATGACGTTGCCGTAGAGGCCGCCTTTGCCCATGAGGACGCCCTGGCGTTTTGTCTCTTCAACGACGCGAAGGACTAGGTCAGGTGCAGGTTCCTTTGTCTGACGATCTCTGACCAGCTCGATTCCCTGCATCAATCCCATGCCGCGAACGTCGCCGATACAGGTGTGTTTTTCCTGCAATTTGAGCAGCTCATTATGGAAATAATCGCCGACCACGCGGGCGTTTGTGCGGAGGTCGTCTTCCTCGATCACGTTGATCACGGCGAGGCCCACGGCCATCGAAACCGGATTTCCGCCGAATGTCGAGAACGTCAGCCCCGGGAACGCATCGGCGACTTCAGGCGTCGCGATCGTCCAG
>JAYVDQ010000140.1:0-2766 GCA_043749325.1 Chloracidobacterium sp.
AATAGATTGTGGTACGTCAAAACTAATTGCAGGTCTCAGAAGCCTGTTGCCGCAAGGCAGTGGAAGTTCGATTCTTCTCGTCCGCACCATTTTTAGGTACCAACTACCGGAGACAAGGAATGAAAAGTTCCTTGTCTCTTTGATTTTGCGGTCGGCGGGTTAAGGCGCTACATGAGAAGTTGTGGAACGCGCCACATATTTTCGAGCCCTGATCCTGCTTTTGCTTTCTATCAGCCATCTGGGCGAAACTCAATATTGATGCGGCAAGAATTTATCAACGCGGTCAACGAACACCAGACGGCATTTGGCCTAAACCTTGCCGACGATGGGATCGAGCGGCTCGCGGATTACTATGAAGTAATACAGGAATATAATCCGATCCTGCATCTCGTCGGGCCGTGTACGGCTGAAGAATTTGCGATTCGGCACATTCTCGAATCGCTCACGCTGCTCGAATATTTGCCCGTAAATGCAAAGTTTGCTGATGTCGGGACTGGGGCAGGATTGCCGTCTTTACCGTGTCTTTTGGCCCGCAACGATCTAAAGGGCGTGTTGATCGAGTCTAAAATAAAAAAGGCGAGGTTTCTCGAATCCGCGGTCGAGCGTCTTGGGCTTGCCTGCCGCGTTCAAATAATCAATCGTCAATTCGAAGAGACCGATCCGGGAAATTGTCAGTTTGTCACCTGCCGAGCCCTCGACAAATTTACCGGGAAACTCCCGGCATTGTATAAATGGTCAAAGCGTAGATTTATGCTGCTTTTCGGTGGTAATAAGCTTGGCGAAGCCCTGCTAAAACAGGGCGTTAAGTTCGATCAGGAATTGATGCCGATGTCGGAACAACGCTTTCTCTTTCTTACAACGGGCTGAATCTACCGCTGGCGGACTTGGGCTTCCTTATTCTCCACGGTTCGGCGTTGGTGTTACAACCCGCTCCCGCCGGAGTTGTTCTTCGCGTTGCAATGGGGCGGCGCGCATACTATCTACTTTCTCCCGAACGTCGACGATCTTGATAACGTATGTCATGACTAGCCGCCACTCTCCATCTTCGCGAACCAATTCGGTGTCCCGAGGCTCATACTTCAGAAAGGGGCTTGCAAAACCTGGTAGAAAACTGTCCTGTGTTCGTCCGCATGGCATCGAGACCACCGCGGCGGCTACGGTCATATCCTTAACCGCCATCTTCCCCAACTTGCAATCCTCAAAAATGAGTTTGTTGCAGTAATACTCTTCGAGAGGTATTGGCGTATGTGGA
The DNA here is from genome assembly GCA_043749325.1 of Chloracidobacterium sp. GTDB lineage: Bacteria > Acidobacteriota > Blastocatellia > Pyrinomonadales > Pyrinomonadaceae > OLB17. The sequence goes on from JAYVDQ010000140.1 coordinate 1,253, forward strand.
TGCTGGGGCTTTAGACGAAGCGCCTCGACGGCGTATTTTGTTCTGTTCGAGAGCATTGCCAGCGCGTCAACGCATCGGTTCTCACTAACGGCTTGTGCATACGCCTCCACCGCCGATTCTGGACCCGAACGAGAGGAACATGCCCCCATCAAAGCGATGCCGAGAAGTAGGATAACCATCGGACACAGAGTGGCCAAGCCACTATCTCGATTTTTGGTTCTATACCTTATGCCCATTCCAAAAACTATCTCAAGTCAAGATCATATTCGCGAAGTCGCCGGTAAAGAGTTGATGGCGAAATGCCGAGCAGTTCGGCGGTTTTGCCGCGATGCCAGCCTGTCTTTTCGAGGGCACCGATGATCTGTTGGCGTTCCGAATCGCGAAGGTTTGTCGGTGAGGCATTTTGAAATGAATTCACACTCTCGACCCGCGGGTTGCCGTAGCTGACTGAAACGCTTGTCCTTTCAGTACGAAACGCGATCTCTGGCGGCAATTCGCGTGGAGTGATCATGCCGTTGTCCGAAAGCAATATCGCACGTTCTAGACAGTTGCGAAGCTGGCGAACATTTCCCGTCCAATCAAACGCCTTCAATGCGTCGATCGCCGTTGGGGACAATTCGGGTTCGTCATGGCCCGCGAGCTTGTGCAGCAAATGGCGGGCGAGCGGCTCGATATCCTCGCGGCGCTCGCGAAGCGGCGGGATATTTATCTCAAAGCTATTGACGCGATACATCAGGTCGGCGCGAAAGATGCCTTCCGCAATAGCGCTATCCTTGTCTCGGTTTGTTGCAGCCACAAGGCGAACGTCAACATCGACCTTTTTCACACCGCCGACGCGGAAGAACGAGCGGGTTTCTAGCGCACGCAGCAGCTTTGACTGAAGCTGCATCGGCATTTCCATTATCTCGTCTAAAAACAGCGTACCACCGTCCGCGATCTCAAAAAGGCCGAGCTTTCGTGCCCGTGCACCCGAGAAGGCCCCTGCCTCGTAGCCAAAAAGTTCGCTTTCAAGTAGCGTGTCCTGCAAAGCGGCACAGTTCAGGTCAATAAACGGCTTGTCGCTCCGGTTGCTGAGACGGTGGATCGCCTGTGCGATAAGCTCTTTGCCGACGCCCGATTCGCCCGTAATGAGGACTGATGTGTCTGAAGGAGCCACACGCTGTACGAGTCGCAAAGCTTCTTTCATCTGCGGCGAATCGGCAACGATCTCAGGCAATGACTGATGCGTGCGTGCGATCTGTGCTCGCAGACGTTGATTATCGACCTTTAACTGCTGTTTTTCGGCTGCTGCCGTGACCAATGCCGAGAGTTCGCCGATGCGATACGGTTTGGTCAGATAGTCGTAGGCTCCGAGCTTCATTGCTTCGATCGCTGATTCTACAGTCGCCTGTCCGGTGAGCATCACCATTTCGGGTGGATTTTGCCCGCGCTCACGCGTTCGCCGCAGCAGCCCCATTCCATCGAGACGCGGCATGTTGATGTCGCACAACACGACGTCAAAATCCTGCTCCTCG
>JAYVDQ010000141.1:0-2653 GCA_043749325.1 Chloracidobacterium sp.
TCTCGTTATGCCCTATCGTGTAGGCCATGGCCGCTCCGACACCGAACGGGGCAAACATCATCACATATTCCGTAAAGCGGAACATAATGTCGGCAAGCGATTGGCACCAATCCTTTACCGGCTTGGCTTTTTTGCCGATCGCGGTGACCGCAAGGGCAAATAGCACCGAAAAAACGACAATTTGAAGCACATCGCCATCTGCCATTGCCTTGATTATCGATGTCGGCGACAGATGAGCGATAATATCGCCAAATGACTGCGGCTTTGCGGGCGGATCGCCGGCGGTCAAACCCTTCGTGATCGCGTCCAGAGCTTCGGACGACTTTTGAGCCGCCAGTGCTGCCTGAACCGTCGCCTCGGCCGATTTTTCAGGACTTGAATTAAATTGCGCGAGGAGTTCGTCAGCCTTAAGCGTAGCGTCATTGGCCTCTTTTGTGAGAGATTTAGCCCGCGCACTCCAGTCGGCTTTATCAAAATCCTTTTCTTGTTTGACGGTTCCGACGAGTGAGACGCCCTCGCCCGGCCGCGTGATATTCACTGCCGCAAGTCCTATAAAAAGCGCCAGCGTCGTCACGATCTCAAAATAGACGAGGGCCTTGACGCCAATTCGCCCAACCTGTTTAATATCGCCGGTTCCCGAAATGCCGACAACCAGCGTCGCAAATATCAACGGAGCGATGATAGATTTGATCAGGTTCAGAAACAGTGTCGAGAGCGAGCGGGCAAAACCCAATAGGGTCTGTGTTTCAAAACCAAACACATGGTGATCGCCCGAGTTTACATCGAGGGTGTGAACGAGCCAGCCGAGAAAAATACCCAGCACGAGGCCGATCATGATCTTCCAGGTCAACGAGATCTTTGGCAGTTTCATATTTCTAGTTTTGCTTCGGCGTGAGCCGGCGTCAGTCTATATTGCGGATTTTTTGAAAGTTTAACAGAGATGTCCGCTTTTTGGTAAATTTGCTACGATTAGTCGAGGCGTAAAATGTTCGAATCTATCTATTTCAAGTCACACGGTCGTCAAACCACCAACGCATCAAAGCCAGAGGTTTTGGACAAACTTCGCTCCATCGTCGGGGTCGAAAATGTCATTATTGATCCCGAGCGCGTTGAGCCTTACGGTGCCGACGCTGTAAAGGAAAAATTCCCGCCCGAGGCCGTTGTTTTTCCCGAATCGACCGCTCAGATGGTCGAAATTCTCAAGCTTGCCAACGAGTATTTGTTCCCCGTGACGGCTCGCGGCGGCGGTGTCGGGTACACGGGCGGAGCTGTTCCGGTCGATGGCGGTATTGTTATCGGTACGGATCGGATGAATAAGATAATTGAGATCAGCGCGGACGATCTTTACGCGGTATGCCAGCCGGGGATTCGAACGTTTGAATTGCAGCAAGCGGTCGAGAAACAGGGTTTGATGTTCGCTCCCGATCCGGCCAGCTACAAAGACAGCTTTATCGGCGGTAACATTGCCGAAAACGCCGGGGGTATGCGGACGCCGAAATATGGCGTGACGAAGCATCATGTCCTCGGGCTCGAGGTCGTTACAGCGACGGGTGAGGTCATCCGCACGGGCGGTAAGACGGTCAAGAACGTCGTAGGGTTCGATCTGACGAGCCTGATGTGCGGCAGCGAGGGAATGCTCGGCATCATTACCGAGGCGACGCTCAAGCTGCTCCCGCTGCCCGAAGCGACCTCGACCGTGCGGGCCAATTTTCTCTCAATGGAAGCCGCTTGCAGGGTGCTGACCAAATTCACGCCAGAGGGGCTGCTCCCGATGGCCATGGAGGTGATCGACAAACACTGCGTCGCGGCGATCGAGGAAAATTTTGCCTTCGGCCTTTCAAAAGATGCCGGTGCGATCCTGCTTGTTGCGGTTGACGGCTCACGCGAAGAGGTGACGCGAAACGCCGAGACCATCGCCCGCATCATCGGCGAAAACGGCGGCTTTGACATCCTGAAAGCAAAGTCCAAAGAAGAGGAAGACAAGCTGTGGGACGTCCGTCGTGCGATCTCGCCGTCTCTCATGAAATACGGCACGCTCAAGATCAACGAGGATGTCGTCGTGCCGCGTTCCAAGGTGCCGGAACTTGTTGCTGGTGTTGAGGAGATCGGCAAAAAACACAACACATTTGTCGCTAATTTCGGCCACGCCGGTGACGGCAATATTCATGTAAACTTTGTCATCGACCGCGAAGACGCTGATGCCATCGCCCGTGCCCGCAAGTGCGTTTCAGAGACATTTCAACTCTCCGTCGAGCTCGGCGGCACCATCTCCGGCGAGCATGGCATCGGCTACGTCAAAGCCCAATACATGGATTGCGCCATCGACCGCCCTACGCTTGAAGTTATGAAAGGCGTCAAAAAAGTCTTCGACCCAAACGGGATCCTTAATCCGGGAAAGATGTTTGTTTAGCCAAATTTATGTGGCATAATTAGGTCGTTATACAGAATATTACGCTTCAGATTTCCGAAGATGAGCTGCGAGAAGTCACGCAGGCTTATCGGGTGCTTCAAAGTTTTCTTGCCAAGATCATTTCGCCCAACGAGCTTTATAACTCCGAGTTTCTTTCGGGTCTCGAGGAAGCTCAGCAGGAAGTTGCCGAAAAAGATTTCACAGAGGTGACTGATTTTGCCGGCTTCGTCCAATAAGAAAAGC
>JAYVDQ010000142.1:0-2490 GCA_043749325.1 Chloracidobacterium sp.
ACGAGACGCATGTCTTCCCATTTGTCTCCATCGGCCTTCCTCCGCAGGATCTAAAGTATGCGGGCGAACCAACGGCGACCGAGATCGGAAAACGAAATCACATCCGCGAGTTTGTTACCATTCATCGCGGCACCGAGGGCGGCGGCGGCGTGACACGCATCGGCGACGGCAACCTGCTGATGGCCCAGTCCCACGTTGCACACGACTGTCAATTGGGCAACGAGATCATCATGGCCAACGCCGCGACGCTCGCCGGCCATGTCGAGATCGCCGATAAGGCGAGCGTTGGCGCATATTCGGGGGTTCATCAGTTTTGCCGCATCGGTTACGAGGCGTTCGTCGGCGGATATTCGGTCGTCGTTAAAGACGCGATGCCGTTCGCGATCATCCAGGGCAACCACGCAAAATGTTACGGCCTCAATAAACTGGGGGTAAAGCGTCGCGGCTATTCCCGCGATACGATCGATAAGCTAAACCACGCGTTTCACCTGCTGCTTTCCGCCAAGCTCAACACAACGCAAGCCGTCGAGCGGATCAGCGCGGAAATAACGGGGTGCAAAGAGGTCGATCTCCTGATCGAGTTTATCAAAAGCTCGAAACGCGGTGTCGTCAAATAGCTATTTTCGACGGGCCTTCAACTCGTCGAGCACATTGTTGATCGATACGCCCTTTGCCCTGAGCAAAACGAGATAATGAAATAATAGATCGGCGGCCTCGGACGTGAATTGGTCGGGATCGTCGTCCTTTGCTTCGATAACGAGTTCGACGGCCTCTTCGCCAACTTTCTGCGCGATCTTGTTAATTCCCTTGTCGAAAAGTTTCGCGACGTACGAATCTTCCGGTTTTTGGAGGCGGCGTGCGTCGATAACAGCTTCAAGTTCGGCGAGCCGATCGGCTGGATTTGTGGATCGCTGATTTGTTTCGCCAAAACAGGTCGCCGCACCGGTGTGACAAACCGGCCCGGCCGGTTTGGCCTTAATGAGCAGAGTGTCGTTGTCGCAGTCCGCTGTTATCGAAATGACATCGAGGAAATTTCCACTCGTCTCGCCTTTTGTCCAAAGTGCGTGACGTGACCGCGAATAAAACGTTACGCGCCCCGTTTGCTGAGTCTCCTCGACAGCTTCCCTATTCATAAAACCGAGCATTAAAACCGCCCCGGTTTCTGAGTCCTGGATTATCGCCGGGACAAGCCCGTCGCTATATTTTTCGAAATCAAGTTTCATATTCTCACCTCGATACCGCGCATTTCGAGAAACGCCTTTAACGCGGGGATCGGTATTTCCCCAGAGTGAAAAACGCTCGCCGCGAGTGCCGCGTCGGCCTGGCCGATGGCAAAGACATCGGCAAAATCATCCATATTTCCCGCCCCGCCCGACGCGATCACCGGCACGCGGACAGCCGTTGAGACCTCGCGTGTCAGGCCAAGCTCAAAACCGTCTTTTGTGCCATCGGCATTCATAGACGTCAGCAAGATCTCCCCGGCACCTAATTCGACGCCCCGTTTTGCCCACGCGACGGCATCAATATCGGTCCCAAGGCGGCCGCCGTTTAGGAACACCTTCCAGCCGTCGGCAGTCTCTTTCGCGTCGATCGCGAGCACGACGCATTGCGAACCGAAATTCGCCGCCGCACGGCTGATGACATCCGGGTCCTTTACAGCCGCCGTATTGATCGAAACCTTGTCCGCACCGGAATCGAGCAATGCCCCAATGTCCTCAACCGCCGATATACCGCCGCCGACGGTGAACGGAATATTGATCTCCGCCGCCACACGGCGTACGATGTCAGCAAACGTTTTGCGCCGCTCGTTTGTCGCCGAAATGTCGAGCAGGACGAGTTCGTCCGCACCCTCGGCGCAATACCGAACGGCAAGCTCAACCGGGTCTCCGGCGTCGCGGAGTCCGATAAAATTTGTGCCTTTCACGGTACGGCCATCCTGCACGTCGAGGCACGGGATTATGCGTTTAGCCAGCATATTTTGCCAGGTCCTCCAGCTTTATCGTTTGCTCATACAATGCCCGGCCGATGATGACGCCGGCACAGCCTATCTGTTCGAGTTCGTCAATGTCATCGGGCGACCTGACGCCGCCGCTTGCGATCAGATCGATCTCCTGCACGGCACCCAAGATCTTGCGGTAAAGCTTGATCGATGGCCCGGCCATCGCTCCGTCGCTGGCGATATCCGTAACGAACGCCTTGGTCACGCCATGTTCGGCATATTTCCTTAGGTACGCGAGGATCGGCTCTCTCGTATTCGTCTGCCAGCCGTCGATGGCGACCTTTCCCTTTTTTGTGTCGGCCCCTAGCAGCACTTTGTCACCGCCAAATTTTTCGACCCAACCAAGAAAGATCTCAGGCTGACGTGCCGCGAGACTGCCGATATTAACGATTGACGCTCCCGCTCCAAAAACGGCGGCAACATCCGTTTCCGACTTGATGCCTCCGCCATAGTCAATATTCAGCGAAGTTCCGGACGCAACACGGCTGAGG
>JAYVDQ010000143.1:0-3331 GCA_043749325.1 Chloracidobacterium sp.
GCATGATCAGAAATCCGAAGACGATCCGGAATACCGCATAAAAATAGGTTGAGTATCTGCCTAGAAATCTATCCATTCGATTTACTCCTTTCAATCTCCGATTTGCGACTAGTATAGCGCAATAGTGCAAAATCAAACGCAAAAAGGGCGACCAGCGAGGGTCGCCCAGTCATATTTCTTTGATTTGCGGTTATTCGGCTTTACTGATGGCCTTAGCCGTTTCCGGCTCGATCCGCGGTGCGGCGAGGCCGAGTTCGGGCGAACGCCACAGATTCGACACCAATAATTCGCGCATAAAGGTCATTTCCTTTGGCAGGCGATCATATAATTTGAAGAAAAGTTCGTCGTGCATGGCGATCTCTTTGAGCCACATATCGCGATCTATATTCATCACAGCTTCAAATTGCTCCCGCGTGAAATCTAGCCCGCGCCAATCCATATCTTCGTAATGCGGCATCCAGCCAAGCGGCGTTTCGACGCCGATCGATTTGCCGCGGGCACGCTCGACGATCCATTTCAAGACGCGCATATTTTCGCCATAACCGGGCCAGGCGAAATTTCCGTCCGCGTCCTTTAGGAACCAGTTGACGGAGAAGATACGCGGGGGTTCCGGTATCTGCCGGCCGAAATCGAGCCAGTGCGAGAAATAATCGCCCATGTGATAACCGGCAAACGGCAGCATCGCAAACGGATCGCGGCGGACCTCGCCGATGTTGCCAAAGGCGGCGGCCGTCATTTCCGATCCCATAGTTGCGGCCTGATAAACGCCGAAAGCCCAGTTAAATGACTGTAAAAGAAGGGGCACTACGCTGTTGCGTCGTCCGCCAAAGATGAATGCCGAGACGGGCACTCCTTTCGGATCGTCAAATCTCGGGTCGGCCACGGGGCATTGCTCGATCGGAGCAGTAAACCGCGAATTCGGATGAGCGGCCTTTGCCTCGCTCAGCGGGGACCAGTCGTTGCCTTGCCAGTCGATCGCGTGCGACGGCGGAGCTCCGTCCATGCCTTCCCACCAGACGTCGCCGTCGTCGGTCAGGGCCACGTTAGTGAAGATGGTGTTTTCCTTGATCGACTCCATCGCGTTGGGGTTTGTTTTGTAGTTGGTGCCGGGCGCGACACCAAAGAAGCCATTTTCCGGGTTAATGGCGTGAAGTTTGCCATGCTCGTCGGGCTTGATCCAGGCGATGTCATCGCCGACGGTCGTGATCTTCCAGCCCTCTTCCTGAAAGGCCTTGGGTGGAATGAGCATCGCAAAATTCGTCTTGCCGCATGCCGAGGGGAACGCCGCGCAGACGTAATCTTTACGTCCGTCGGGCGATTCGACGCCAACGATAAGCATGTGTTCGGCCAGCCAGCCTTGAGCACGTCCGAGCGTCGAAGCGATACGCAAAGCGAGGCATTTCTTACCTAAAAGCGCGTTGCCGCCGTATCCGGAGCCATAAGAGACGATCGAGTTTTCCTCTGGAAAATGAACTATGTACTTATCTTTCGGGTCCGGGCTGCATGGCCACGCGACATCCTGCATGCCCTCACTCAAAGGCATTCCGACCGAATGCAGGCAGCGTGTAAATTCACCATCGCCGAGTGCGTCCAGAGCCCGCGTGCCCATGCGCGTCATAATCTTCATATTGACGGCGGCGTAGGCCGAATCGGTGATCTGCACGCCAAACTGCGATATCGGCGAACCGATCGGCCCCATGCAAAACGGCACGACGTACATCTTCCGTCCGCGCATGCAACCGTCAAATTTTTTCTTTAGGATGGCCTTCATTTCGAGCGGTGCCATCCAGTTGTTGGTCGGCCCGGCGTCGCCCTTGGCACGCGAGCAAATATACGTGCGGTCCTCGACACGAGCCACATCCGAAGGGTGCGAGCGCGCCAAAAACGAATTCGGCCGTTTTTCGGCGTTTAGCTTGATAAAGGTACCAGCATCGACCATCTCGGCACACATCCGGTCATATTCTTCCCGCGACCCGTCGCACCAATGAACGCTGTCCGGCTTGCACAACTCGACCGCGTCCTTGACCCAGCGAATCAATTCTTCATTGGTAATGTTTGACGGGATATTCAGATCGGTCATAAATAGATTCTCCAGGAGAAAAGTCTAATAGTTCTTTTTGTTAAAAGGAATAAACGTGTAATAAGACTCCTTTTTAGCAGTTATTCGCGTAGCTTATCACGGCATAACGGAATTGTTAACGGATGCGGACAGGTTAAGCGTTTACCTGTGGAAAATATCCCGGTCGGCAGTGATTTTCACCACAGAGACACAGAGAGCACAGAGAATGTTGGGAGAGCAATTTACTAATACATCGCGTACAAATCCTGCATTTAAATCTCCGTGTCCTCTGTGTCTCTGTGGTGAATAAATCCGTCCCAACGGCCTCCACCCCCCGCCTACCACGGCCGCCGGATCGGCGCGTTTCACAAAGAACGCCGCGTGCGGCTGCCTTCGGCGACTGTGTTGATGAATTCGCTAAAGGTCGCCAACGGTGACCCACATTAAAGCCCAAAGGGTGCAGCCGCTTTGGGGCGAAACCCTGGGTTGGAGGAGAATGGCGAATCGCTCCCTGAAGGGGAGCAACATATCGCGGCCGATGTTCGTCCCGTTCAGGGACGATTCGTATCGGGAAAGCCGACCTAGGGTTCCGCTCGCGGCTCGCTTTACCCTAGGCTATAATATTAGTGGCCATTGGCGACAAGAGGATTCGAAATAAAAAAACCAATTTCGGCCAATACCTGGACGAACAGATGAAGGACCCGGAGTTTGCGGCACGGTTCGAACGGGCGGGCGAGGCATGGGACATCGCTCTTCAGCTTGCGGCCCTGCGTCAGAAGGCCGGACTCTCGCAAAAGGAACTCGCCCGTCGGCCCAAAACCTCTCAATAAACTCCCTTCCTGCCTGAGAAGGGGTGGCAGTTTTAGCTCTCCTCCTGCCAGAGGAGGAGTGGCAGCCGCTGCGGCTGACGAGGTGACGGGGTGGTGGGAGGCCAGCTCGAATCGCCCGGCTACGAAGGGCACTCGCTCGCCACTCTCCGCCGCGTCGCCGGTGCTCTGAACGCCCGCGTTCGGCGTTAGCTTCGAAACCGGAACATCTCCCCGCCCAAAAAAGCCCCCACGCTAAAGCGATTAAATATCGGCTGGGTTAACGACCGTGATCTGTGAATACCTGTGGAAATCGCGGTCATTGAAAGATACGAGATGTGAGATATTATGGGCGATCATCGACGCGACGAGGCGAGCGTCGTGGACTTGAACTCCAATTACCTTAAGGTCGGAAACAAGCCGTCGCCATTCGACAAATGTCACAGGATTATCGGGAACTAGACGA
>JAYVDQ010000144.1:0-8783 GCA_043749325.1 Chloracidobacterium sp.
CGTTACCCAGCGTACCGCCTTCAGAAATGTTGCTACCATGAATTATATGGTCGCTGACCTTGGTTTGACGGAACGTAGGCGAGTCGGCCGTGGCGTTAAAACTCTGGGCGTAAAAGACGTTCCAGTTAGCGTCGTTGTTATTAGTGGCTTCGGTCGTACCGTACCATGTGATTCCGACTGAACCAGGAGTCGGTCCAGTTTCCATCCATGGAATCACGCTTGTCCGTGTTTCGGGTCCGTCGCTTACGCGAACCGGTCGGCTCCAGGTTGCACCTTTATCTGTCGAGTGGACCAGATAGATGTCCTTGTCATTGGAGTATGCCACATATGCAGTGCCGAACGGCGTGCCGTCGTCTGCGACCTTGACGCTAAAGAATAGGTGAGCCACGCCGTTCGGATCACTTGCCGCTACATTACATGTATAAGTGAGTGGTTCCGAACCGGCGGGTAAAGCCGGCGGTGTGCCGACGCATACCTGACCGCTGCTGCCGCTGATATAGACGGTGCCGCTCGCCTGGTGAACATCGATGGAACCGACCTGCCCGATCGCGCCCGCCGTTTTCGCGGGGCCGTAGGTCAATCCGCCGTCATTCGACCGTTGGATCATTGTTACGGCTGGTTGAAGCGTTCTATAGAGCAAGTAAACTTTGTCCTTGCCGTAAAATTCCTGCCATTCGCGGTCGTCTCCGGGTGCGCCGCCGGTCGCATTACCCAACGGGTTGTTCTGAAATGTAATGCCCTTATCCGTCGAACGCTGCGTTGAAATGTTTGCAGCAACAAGACTGGAAGCCGCCAATGTCGGAGGATTGTTGGTGGCCAGAGTCGATTGGTCCGGAAATCCGACGGCCAAGTCAACGTCGCCGCCGCCGTCCGCACCGACAGATGTCGAATCCTCTTCGGTGAAGGAATCGGGCTGACCGCGATAAATCGGATGCTGCATTAGCGGATCGTACGAAGAGCTGCCCGGCTGTAGATCGAAGTACCACAGATCAACGCCTGCGGGTACGCCGCGAATACCGGCGACGTAGTGATTACCTAATTTGTCCGTGCGACTGCTAGGTTCGCCGTCGCGACCGGCGGATGGCGCTTTGACTGTAACATTTGAGCTGAACGATATGCCGTCTTTCAAGTAGCTGGCATTGCGGCCACGCGGAGCGTTGGTTACGGTGGCCGTACCATGATATTGATCAGCGTCCGGTGTCACGGCAAAGTAAAGGACGTGCACGGTATAGATGCCTGTGCCTGTTGCTGTCGGGTCGATCGCCGCTGACTCGCTCGTCTGCGGAGCGCCGCCCGCAGAAGTGCCAACTACCGGACCTGCGTTCGAATTTTTGTGTATATAGAGGTCGTAGTCATTCGCTGCGATGACCCAAGCAATTTTGACCGAGATGAGTTTGCCAGTATAATCGCCAGCCGCGACGTTCAACGTATAAGTGTCGCAATTAACTCCCTCGACACATGTGGTTTCGTTCGGTGCCCCGGTTCCAACCGCAGTGCCGTCCCATGATAAACCGGGACTCGTGGGGGTGATCGTGCCGTCCGTCGGAGACGAGGCAAATGCAGCGGGCATCGGGATCACCAGCGTGGACAGTAAAAACACCACAGCCACGAAAGTCGCAGAGATAAACCTTGAAAAAGGTACCCCACCTAAACCTCCGGAACGCTGCCGTCGTCTGTCACTAAAGTTGTGTGTTGATGCAAAATATCGAAACCTTGCTATCGTTACTAAATTGATTTTTCCCATGATGCCCTCCAAAAAATTCAGATTACTATCGACCGCCGTACTTCCCCGCAGAATTGCATTGCGTGATAATAACTCGTGCTCGGTCTTAAAATGAGTTTTTCCACACATTATGGTTCCATCCTTTACCTACGCGGTTGAGGATTACTTGAGAAATAGTTGAGGAATTGAGAAGTTGAAACTGACTAACTTGAGTTGGGATGAAGTTGTTCAATATCGGGCATTTTTTGACACTTGGCGCATCGTTGGCACACTGTGCGGGATTTCAAATTATGCATTCAAAATCCCATGTATGAATTTGATTACCGTTCCCTCCAAGAAAGTTCTACTTGTTGAATCTTTTTATTTCAAGCCATAAAACCTGATCAAATTTACTTACTTTTTGCTGTGTCGAGATCGCAAGCCGCACGCCGCGTTCCTCTCGTTCACCTTTGTCGACCGAACCAGGTTTCCCGGGCGCGATCAGGATGTTTTTTTCGATCTTAGTGCTGACTTTCTCTGATCCGGAAAAACCGACTGATAGACTGGTGGACCCCGGCTCAAAGGTAAACAGATCACCCAAGCCCCTTTCTATCAGATTATCCGAATGCAGGTAGGAAGTTACGATCTGAGGCCTCTCGAGATCGACCGAATTTTTTACTGTAAATCGTCCGGGGGCGGCGAAAGTAAATTCTCTAATAAACTTTTGTATGCCAACCTCGGGTTCGTAGGCATTAGTTATATCGGCGGTAATTGACACTCCTTTTTCGTTCATCCTGGCATTTATGATCCGGATCTTGTTTAGGCGTTCATAAGAAACGCCGTCAAAAACATCGTGCCCGTTTCCTTCGCGATTTTGTCCTTTACCATCGAAAACGAGAGTGTTGTGATGTTCGGTCAGGGGCACGCCGGCGTAGCCCGAGTCGCCGGTCAGGTATTTGCCGTCGGCCCAGATGATGAAGCTGCCCGCGTCAGGGTGAGCGTGGCCGCTGGAGAGCCGCCACTCGGGAAATTTGCCGAGCAGTTCTGTACTTGCATGACCTTCGGGCGGTCCCGCCTTGAATGAGAATGCGGTCGCCTTGTCGTCCCATCCCGCACGCCAATAGACGACCTCATGATCAGGGAAATAGTGCAATGTTTCCTGTTTTTCGATCGCGACCGGTTTAACATCCGGGTTATACCAGATAAAGGTCCAGAATTCCTCAGCGTTCACTTGGCCTTTTGATTGGAGCCAGTCGGCAACACCCTGGGCCTCGCCGCTTCCGTAATGGCTGGCGAGATTGTAAAGAAGATTATAATTGGTGCGAAAATGTCCGTCGACACGTTCGCGTTCGTAATCGTCCCCGGTGCGGGAACGCGTGATCGGGCCGGAGTAAATGTCCCCGTAGTCGAAGTTAAATTCAGCACCAGGCAGCGTCGAATGAGCGACGTAAGTGTGAGCATTTTTCAGTCCAGGCGTGGCCGGATAAAGGTCTTCGCCGGTGGAATGCAGATGTGCGTCCATGTAATGAACGAGCCAAGGTGTTGAAAATATCCAGTATTCCATGCCCTCGTAGTAATAGCCGTCCTTTGAATAGGTTGCGAGAACGCGGTCAAATACCGCTCGCGAAAGTGCGGCCCAATCCTTTGCTTCCGGCGTTTCGCCCATCAACGCGTATGCCGTGATCGCGAGGCCGGCAATTGGGATGAATGTGTGGTTTTGGCTGTAAGCGTAAGTCTTGCCGGACTTCGGCTTGAAAAACTCGTACATCAAGCGGGCCTGTTTTGCTAATTTATCGCGATATTTGTCGCGTTCGGCCTTTGTCAGATCGTTGTAGAGCAGGTCATAACCCCACCCCATGCCGTAGAGCAGATGTCCGGCGGCAAGATCGACATTTGGTTTATTAGACGCGTAACCCCAAATATCGTAGGTACAAGCCGCGTCCATATACTTTTTCGCTGACTGGAGATATCTCTTTTCGCCGGTTATCTTGTAGGCGAAAGCAGCTTCGGAAATGCCAAGCCCGACCTCATTCTGCGCCCGACGCGTCTGGGCGGGGGGTGGGGGCGGCTCGTTCGTGAGCGCCCGAATGTGACTGATCGCCGTCTGCCACAGTTCCCTGTGCGTTTTGGCTTTCGCCTTCAGAGCGTCGATCTCAGCCTGAGTCATAAATACACGGGGATGAACTCCCTCAAGCTCCTTCTTTAGCGATGAATGCTTTGAATTCATCACGGCGATAAGCGGATGTTCACCTTTTAGCTTTGGACGCGCGGACCTCTCGGCGTCAAGTTCTTTTGAATCCTGAGCGAATGAAAGGCTGCTCAACAGCGATATAAACAAGAACAGAACTAACTTTTTCTTAAACATATTCGAGTGATTTGTTGGCTTCCCTATTTATTTGGACGGTCACCGATCCCGATCCCACAAACTAATCCATCAAGAGCCCGCCGTTTATTTCAATGGTCTCACCGCAAAGGTAACTCGCGGCATCAGACGCTAGAAACGCGATAACACTCGCCACTTCGCCGGGTCTGCCCGCCCGGCCCATTGGGATGGTTTTTTTGAGGTTTTCCATCACTTCCGGCGCGGTAAATGTTTCATGGTACGGCGTGTCGATCACACCCGGCGAGACGGCGTTTACTCGGATGCCCTGATTGGCAAATTCCTTTGCCAGGCCTTTTGTCATTGTCAGCAAGGCGGCTTTTGCAGACGAATAGTGTATCGAGCCCGGAGCTCCGCCGTTACGGCCGGCGATCGACGTGACATTGATGATCACGCCACTGCCTTTCTCAAGCATTTTAGGAATGACAGCCTTCGCGGCAAAAAACGCGCTCGTGGAATTAAGGTTCATGACCTCATCCCAGCGGGATTCGGTAAGTTCAAGCGTTCGAAGACGTTCGACCAGTGAACCTGCGTTATTGACGAGGATGTCGACGGGGCCGAGATGGTCTTCAACTTCGCGAATCATTCGACCGATCTCCCCGTCTTGTGTGACGTCCACCTTAAGTGCTATCGCTTTTGCCGACGTCGTTCCGCCCGCCTTACCGGTATTGTCGGAAGACAATATTGCGGCGACGGCTGTCGCGGCTCCGACTCCGTTTTTGTGATAGGTCAGGGCAACCGACGCACCAAAGCGGCCGAAAAGTTCGGCGGTCGCCCGTCCGATACCGCTTGATGCTCCGGTAACTAGTACAACTTTTCCTGTAAAGTCGAAGAAATTCTCCATAATCGTTAGTGTGTCTCCGTATGATCCGGTATTGAAAGTTTTTTGATGGGCCCCGCCAACAGACAAAGTACGAGAGTCCCGACGGGTGCTAAGATACCTGCCGTAACGAGTAACGGTGTATACGAAAAATGATCGACCACCCAGCCCGTAGTAAAGATAAAGATCATCGAGCCGATGCCGGCACCCGTGCCGCCAAGACCGGCGACGGAGCCGACCGCCCTGGACGGGAAAAAGTCGCTCGGCAGCACCTGAACGTTATTGATCCAAACCTGAAATCCGAACAGGACGACGCCGATCAGCCCAAGACAGACCATCGCGTCCGGCGTGAAGGCAGCGATAATTCCCGCGGGCATGAGTGCTGCGGCAAAGATAATTACTGCTTTTCGCGCCTTATTTACAGTCCATCCGCGGCCGATCAGATAGCCGGAAAGCCATCCTCCGAACAAACTTCCAGCATCCGCCGCAACATACGGGACCCACGCAAACAGCCCGATCTGTTTCAAGTCAAAGCCGTGAACATTGCTCAGATACAGCGGCAGCCACGTTATATAGAGCCACCAAACCGGATCGACAAGGAAACGGGAGATAACGATCGCCCACGTCTGTCTGTAACGAAGAAGTTCGAACCAACCTAGTGGAGCGGACGCAGAGATGGCGGGACGCGGAGACGCAGCGATTTCAGATGTCTCGGCGTCTCGGCGTCTCACCGTCCCCGCGTCATCTTCAGTTATCACGGCATATTCCGCCGCCGTAAGCCATTTATGTCGTTCCGGAGTTTCGTAAACGAGCCACCAGAGGCCGAGCCAGATGAAGCCTAGAACGCCGGTTACGACGAATGTCTGCTGCCAATGACCAAAGTACGCGGTCAAACCAACGATGATCGGCGGAGCGACGATCGAGCCAATGGCCGCGCCGCTGTTAAATATCGCCATTCCGAGTGCCCGCTGGCGAGCAGGAAACCAGACGGCGACAGTTTTTGCGGCACCCGGCCAGTTTCCTGCCTCGCCGAGCCCAAGTACGAACCTGAACGCGCTCAGACTACCGAGGCCCGTCGCAAAACGGTGGGCCATCGCAGCGAGTGACCAAACGACGATCGATATTGAGAAACCTTTCTTTATGCCGATGCGATCATAGAGTTTGCCGGAGAGGCTCTGGCTGATCGTGTATGCAAAAAGAAACCAAGTCGCGATACCACCGAATTCCGTATTTGAAAGATTGAGGTCCTTGGTGATCAGCGGGGCCAGGACCGAAATTGTCAGGCGGTCGATATAGTTTATGAGAGTCGCAAAAAAAACCAGTCCGATGATCAGCCAGCGCAGGCCGTTGATCTTAAATCCACCTGCGTCGGGAGCCCGAATGTCTGTGGTTTTCTCCATGAAAAAATACGAACGTAATATTCGAGCCCTATTATCCACTTACCATCGAATCATTGGAAAATTTAGATATTTCCTTACGGGGCTGAATAGCGGCTACAGTCGACTCGCGTACAATTAACTCGCAATCCAGGATTCTCTCTACACGATCTATAACGTCTTTGTTCACGATGCGATTCAGCAGTATCTCGGCTGCAAGCTGCCCCTGTAGCCGCGTCGGCTGGCGGACGGTAGTCAGGGCGGGCATCGTGTGGATGGCCAGCGGGGTGTCGTCAAAACCGACGATCGCTATGTCCTGCGGAATCGATAACCCGGCTTCTTTGATCGCCGAGATCGCGCCCACGGCCGTAAAGTCATTTCGTGCGAAAACCGCGGTAGGCGGCTTTGGTAGCGAAAGCAGTCGTTTCATGCCTTCGTAACCTATTTTTTCGGTCGAGTAACCCGGAACATCCGAGGTCGACTCCTTACGCCCTGTAATAAGGCGTTCGTCCACCTTGATCCCATGCAATTTTAGAGCATTCAAATATCCCTGAAGGCGTTTCAGGCTGCCGCGGCTTTCGTAACCCCCGCCTATAAAGGCAATTCGTTTATGCCCAAGATCGATCAAATGCTGCGTTGCGTCAAAGCCTCCGGTCAAGTTATCGGCTGAAACGAAATCTACCATGCTATGCGTGAAATCGCGGCCGACCACAACGATCGGTAAGCCGCTGTTCGCAATGGATTCGAGCCGTTCGTTGCCCTCTGCATTTGATCGTGTTGCTACAATGATCCCATCGACATTGTGATCGACAAGAGATTCGAACGCCGTGATATCTTCCCTCGCACTGTGTTCACTGATGCAAATGAACAGACTGTATCCCTGTATGGCGAGGTGTTCGCGAACCGAATTTGCAAGTTCGGTCGAGTAAGGATTAGAGAGATCGCCAAGCACGAGGCCAACGGTCTCGGTTCGCTGTCGCTTCAGGCTCCTGGCTAATCCGTTTCGTCGATAATTCATCTCGCTACCCGACCGAAGCAATATTATATGATTCGGACTTTCTGTAATAGCTTCTTACTTTCCAATGCAAAATGTTGAAAATATTTGGGTTAGCATGTCCTCGGTTGTCGTTTCGCCCGTGATTTGGCCGAGATATCTGAGGGCATTGTGCAGGCCGATGAGAACGATCTCTTCGCTCATTTTTTGTTCTAACTGGTCAAGCGACTGTTCGATGGCAGTAGCGGTACGCACAAGTAGGTCGTGATGGCGGGCGTCGGTGACGAGAAAACCCGAAGTAGTAATATCCTCCGGCGAAAACGGCTGCACAATGGCATTTGTTAGCTCGTCGAGGCCTTCGCCGGTCTTTGCGGAAATCGATATAAACTTTGAGCTTTGATCTTCGGTCTTTGATTGAAAGAATTTCGCGTCTTTGGCGGTGATCTTATCGAGCTTATTTCCGACTATAATATGCACAATGCCGTCCGCCGAAGCCAGAATTTCGCGGTCGCCCTGTGTCAAATCCTCGCTGGCATCCAATAGAACGACTACAATATCCGCGTCGGCCATCGTGGCTTTCGAACGCTCAACGCCGATGCTCTCGACGGTGTCGGTCGTCTCACGCAGGCCGGCAGTGTCGATCAGCGAAATTGGAATATCGCCGATAGTAAATCTTTCATGGATCTGATCACGTGTCGTGCCGGCTATCTCCGTTACGATCGCCCGGTCGCTGCCAAGCAAAGCGTTGAAAAGACTGGATTTCCCAACATTCGGCCGGCCGACGAGCGCGACTCTTAATCCTTCGCGTATAAGGCGTCCGGCTTGAAATGTTGCCGCAAGTTTTGTCGTCTCCGCGGCTATCTTCGCGAGTTTCGCCTTGATGTTGCTCGTTTGCATTTCCGGCAGATCGTCCTCGACAAATTCGAGGGCGGACTCGAGTACGACGATAACGTTCAACAGATCGTCCTTGAGCGGCTGTAATTGTTTCGAAAACTCACCTCGGAGTTGCCTAATCGCTTGGCGGGCAGAGCCGGCAGTTTGTGCATCGATCAGATCCCGGATTGCTTCTGCCTCCGAAAGATCCATCCGGCCGTTTGCAAGGGCCCGGAGAGTAAATTCGCCCGGATCGGCCATTCTTGCGTCCTGTGCCAGGCAGACATCGATAACCTGCCTTAGTAAAACCGGCGAGCCGTGACAACTGATCTCGACGACATCTTCGCCCGTAAAGGAGTGCGGAGCTTTAAAATACGTGATTATCGCTTCGTCGATAACATCGCCGGTAGCGGGATCGTGAAGCTGTTTGAGATACGCGGTGCGTGGCTCAGGAGAAAAGCCCAAATCATTGACCAATTTGCGAGTTATCCCTAGAGAGTCATCGCCGCTCAGACGTATGACACCGATGCCGCTGCGGCCGAGGGGTGTTGCGAGTGCGGCGATTGTTCCTTTCATAAGTTGACATAAATGCCAGGGGCCCGCGTATTAGTCACCAAGCGGGCTTTTTACAAAATTCT
>JAYVDQ010000145.1:0-2214 GCA_043749325.1 Chloracidobacterium sp.
TCTTTCATCAAGCCGAACTCGTATGCATAAGCTGCTATTCTTGCCGCGACACCCAAATAATTTTCGGGTAAATTAATTACCTGCCGCGTCTTTGGATTATAGATCCGCGTTGCATCTAGTAACGAGATCCATTGTTTGCGCTCGGCATCGTTCATGCTTTGCCAAACAGCGTTCTTGTCCAGATCTGTTCCAAAATGCCGCAATGCCTGAGCTGAATATAGCTGCGAAAATGCCTTGCCGCCCTTGCCTGATTCGTACAAACCCATTTCGGCAATTGCCCGTGCCGTATCTTTCCCGTCAATTGTCCGGGTTCGGCCATATTCAGTCTGTGCGGCGATAACCCGCATGAAGCTGCCCCACGTATATTCACCGACGCTCGGGGCCCCGTTAACCTTGCCGGGCGGCGGATTAAAAGATTTAATGTCGCCCAAATGGACAGCCACTTCTTTCGACATAAAATCCCGAACTTCGGATCTTAGGACGGCGGTTGAGATTGTCGTTTTCTCCAAAGTTGTTTGAGCAACAATCCGGACCGGAGATACAACGATCAATGTGCCGAACAGCACGACAAAGAATGGCAACCAAATCAATAATTTTCTCGTGGACATGATCATTACTTCATCAACGAAACTAAAAATCGAGTTCGAATAAGATTATGAATAAGCTCAGACGAACTCTTTTTTTCTCTCAAACTGTCCCACAAAGGAACAGTCCCCCCCTGTCTGACGGCTTAGAACGTCATACGAGCACCCAATTGTAGCTTACGCATCGACCCGGCACTCGTAATGCGGCCAAAGTTGCCTGGCAACGCAATATTTGCGGGCGCCGATGCATTTGGCTGATCATAATTAGGATGGTTAAAGATATTCGTACCTTCGGCACGAAATTGTACTTTGAAACGCTCACTGAATCGGAGATCGCGTGAGAGTGCCAGGTCGACTGACCGAAATCCCGGACCGCTCAGAAAGTTTCGTGGCGAGCTGCCGTCAGTTGCAACACCGGTGACAACGAGATTCCGGCTAAAAGCCGCGATGTTGAACCACATGTCCGCTGTCGGTTTGGTGAGGTGCGGATCGCCTATCACCTGGGCACGATCGGTTCCTGTTACGCCGTCCAGATTGGCGTCAACGCCGCCGTTCGTCACTGTGAACGGCCTGCCGCTGCGGATCTTGACGATCGGAGACAGGCTCCAGCCGTTAATAATTCCGCCCAGGATCTTATTTTCGCCTTTATAGAAGTCCGGCCGGAAATTCATGCTCATGCTGAAAACGTGACGCTGATCCGTGTCGGCCCGCCCCTTCTCCAGGAACAACTTGCTGAAATTCTGAGCACCTCCTTGTGTCGTGTTGTTATGAAGCTCCGCACTGCTCAAGGTCTTGCTAAAAGTGTAAAACCCATTAAAGCTCACCTGTTTGCCAAGACGATAGTTCCAGGTTAGCTGCATAGCGTGGTAGCTGGCGTTCTGATCCGAGTCAATAACGGTAACAGCACCAAACAACGGATTTGGCCGTCGAGACAGGACGTTGCCTGTCGTGGCGGTTGCCGTCAGCACGGGATAGTTAACATCGCGTCCTAAGGGCAAATTGTGGCTGATCGTCCCGACGTAGGATGCCCCGACTGTTAGGCCGCTTGTCAACTGTCGCTGGATCGAGACGTTGGTTTGGATAGTTCGCGGCCATTTGAAGGTCGGTGAAACAGCGAGCAGCCCGCCGCCAGTTGTGAACCCTCCGTTATAAGGAAAGGGATTCCCGCCCGCGAAAGCGTTATACGGATTGCTAAGCGATGCTCCGAGCGGCTGGAGCGTCGCGGCGTCTGCCCTCCGATTTATGTTAGTGAAGGTCAACCGGGTTGAGAACGGCTGGAGGTTGGTCATTGCATTCCACTCATTGCCCGAGATGCTGCCATAGAATATTCCGACTGCACCGCGGATAGACGTTTTCCCGTCGCCAAACGGATCCCAGGCAAGTCCGAAACGAGGGGAAAAGTGGGTGTAACTGACCGGAATGCCGCCCCGCTCAACGCCGGGATCACCGTAGAATTGCGCCCCGACGGGAGCCGCCGCATTTACCGTTGATTTCTGTCCCGGCACATAATTTACAACCCGGTTTTGAGGGTCGGTGGGCGGTGTCTGCACGTCCCATCGCAAACCGAGATTTAAGGTTAAACGCGATCCAACCCGGAAATCGTCCTGAGCGAAGAATGCCGTGTACCAGG
>JAYVDQ010000146.1:0-21007 GCA_043749325.1 Chloracidobacterium sp.
CGATGCGTCCTTTTTTTTCGCGGCAAAATTCGGTAACGAGTTCCGTAAAAAACTCACTCTTTTCCTCCTGCGGGACGTGGCCGCAATCTTTTAGGACGAGGAAACGTGAATTGAGGATCTCTTCGTGCAGCTTGTAGCCGTTTTTGATCGGGATGACGGTGTCCTCTTCGCCCCAGATGATGAGCGTCGGCTGGTTGATTTGATGTGCGTCACGTTCGATATGCTCGGCGCTCCAATTGCGCGAAGTAGCGAGTACCGAATGATGGCCGTCGGCGGCAAAGAGCGGGCGGCGGATCGATTCGATGCGGTCTTCCGTGATCAGGTGGTGATTGGCTTTGGCTAACGTGCCCTGCATTCGCTTGCGAAGAAACATCTTGGAATCGATAAGAAACGGCGTTATCACTTCACCGACGCCCGGGAGCGAGGCAAGCCGCAATATAGGATGGTTCTTGGGCTCGTCATTACAGACAGCATCGACGAGAACGAGTTTTTCGACCCGCTCCGGATAGTCAAGTGTAAGCGTCAAGGCCACGGCCCCGCCATACGAACTGCCCACAATCGTCGCGCGGCCGAGGCCCAAACGATTCATAAACCGCGACACAGAGCGTGCCTGCGACTGGATGGAATAGTCAAACCACGCGGGCTTTTCCGAGTAGCCAAACCCAAGCAGATCGACCGCGATCACGCGAAACCCGCCATTGGCGAGCAGCGGAGCCGCGGTTTTCCAAACGTAAACCGAAGCCGTGTAGCCATGAATAAGCAGGATCGGTGGTTTCGATGCGTCGCCAAACTCCTGATAATGTACGCGAGCCCCGTCAACGTTCACAAAGTGCGAATGGTCGGAATGTATAACTCGGTCGGCCACTTCATCAAAATTTACCGTCCCGGGTCGCGTCAACAGCTTGACCGCAATAGCCGCGCCGACCGCACCGCCAACCGCTAAAGCTACATTTCTTTTTTTCATACGCAGTTCTCTGGGCTCATTTTATACCAAAACCACTTTCGGGCGAATAGATTTTTCCGATTCCTCGTAAAAGCCCACTGCGATCAGGTTTTCACTCTCGTCGAGCATTCTGATCGGCTGGCCGTCGGCGAATTGGGTTTCTGCGACGCGTGTCGAAAGCCCACTTTTTGTTTTTTGGGCCCTGTCGGATGTAAGGGTAACCGCGGAAAGATGTTCGACGGCCTCTTCCATACGAATCAGCCGGGTAGCCGGCTCATCGAGCTTGTCGAGGTCATCAAGCGTAATACTCCGCGAGAGGTCAAATCGCCCGGCCCGCGTTCTACGCAATTCGGCAAGATGGGCTCCTGTGCCGAGTTTGCGTCCGATGTCCTCGGCTAAAGTTCGAATGTACGTTCCGGCCGAGCAGCTTACCCAAATTCGGATCGAATCAATTGCGGATCGCGGATCGCGGATTGCGGATTCAACAACAGCTAAAGCGTGGACACAAACCTTGCTGGATTTTCGCTCAACGGTTTCGCCTTTTCGCGCGTGTTCATATAGCTTTTTTCCATCGATCTTTTTAGCCGAATACATCGGCGGAATCTGTTCAATCTCGCCGCGAAATTGTGACAAAATATTCTCCCAAATAGTTTTATCAAGCAGCTCCGCGATTTCTTCAATCCGCAATCCGCAATTCGCAATCCGCAATCCGGTCCGGTCGCCCGTATCGGTTTCAAATCCGAAATTCACATCCGCCAAGTACTCTTTTTCGTCCTTGTCTAGAAACTGAGCAAGCCGCGTTGCCTTGCCGACAAGCACGACCATCACTCCTGTCGCGAAAGGGTCAAGCGTGCCTGTGTGTCCGACGCGTTTTGTCTTTAAGATGCGACGCACGCGGGCCACAACGTCGTGCGAGGTGATCCCGGCCGGTTTGTCGATTATCAGTATGCCGTCCATAATTGGGCGAATCTGTATTTTATCAGTTGGGCCGCCTAATGTGGGGAAAGCGACATAAAAAGATCGACGATGGAGATCGGGTTGTAAAAGATCCGGTCCGCTCACGTGAGCGAACGATGAACCGCGCGGTCAAGCTGCTTGCCGCCAAACCGCGTTCCGTGCGTGAACTCAGGGAGCGTCTGCTGGAAAAGCTTTGGACAAACGACGAGATAGTCAACGCCGTCATCGAAAAGCTAAAGGAATACAAATATCTCAACGACGAACAATACGCCCGCGATCTCGCCGTCTCTAAATTGCGCCAAAAACCGCAAGGCAAACGCCGTCTGCAGCAAACGATGTCGCAGAAGAAGTTCGACAAGGAAACGGTCGAGGCGGCGATAAGCGAGGCATTTGAAAAACTGCCTGAGGAAGATTTGATCGATCAGACAATCTCAAAGCGTTTACGGCTGAAAGGCAAGCCCGAGACCCGCGAAGACACCAAGAAATTCTACGATCACCTGCTGCGCCAAGGCTTTGGCTTTGACTTGATCCGCGAAAAAATGACCGCGTCCCTGAAATCAACTGCCGCAGAGTGGGACAATGACACTTTTACCGACAAATAACGCCAAAATCCGTGAAAAGGTTGTGAAATAATGCAATTTCGCTCGCGTCATTCTGACACGCCACAAAAAATTTCCGCCTTGCTAGGAGGGGTGTGGCTTGTAGCCACGGGGCGGTAGGGTAAAAAGCGTCCAAAAAACACCGAGTCCGCACTCGACTCACTTTGACCCATCACAGGAAACTCGTTGCTCGTTCTCGCCATCTTTTCCACTAACGTTTTATTTCCCTTAACGTCTGTCCTCTAGGAGTACAGTGCTTCCACCAAATCATTTATTTCTGTTTCATCCACCCTAAGTTCTTCCGCCAATCGCATTTCCAATCCAAGCGGTAAGCAATAATATTCTTCTGCCTTAAACCTACGAGTTTCTTTTTCTTTAGTTTTGATGCCGAACTCACTCAGAAATGACCTATCAAACAGATTATCAAAACTACTTGCTTGTATATCTTGATTTCCCTCTCTGACAAACTGACTTAAGCAAACGACTGAGCGCGCGTGTTCAGACCTGTCGGCTATCTCCAACATGATTTTTTTTGCATCATTGCTATTCGGTATCTTCACGCCAGGTCGCATTGATGTTCCAACATCACGTAAAAGCTCTCTAGAGAGATCCGAATTCCAAATCCCCGCGATGTAATGGAGTAACGAGTCCTCTGAGCCGCCCAAGGAGGTCAGCATAATATACAGTTGTTCGCCGGAAAGCGCGAGATTGTTTGGCAGCCCATCAAACCTCCTTGAAATCTTGGGGTTATCCAGGCCCGTATAGTTAAATTGTTGACTGGTTCCACCGTGCAGTTTCACATACCACTCGTCATTTGTAACGAAAGCTGCATATCCGTGACTCGGCGATTTCGCCGTTGTGTATATAAGCTTCGGGGAAATTGTGTGACTAAGTGGGTCGCGCCACTGATTCATTGATCCCCAGCCAACCTGTTTACCCGGATTTTCATTACGAGGAACTAACAACAAAGGCTCGTAATAGAGATAATGCGTGTAATCTTTTGGAGGGTACCATTTTGCCGACTCAGGAATCGAGCCGGAGAAACTACGTTTAATCTTGTCGTCACGAAATGCAAGCTGTTTTTGCTGAATCTGTGTCCCCAGAACCCTAATTACTTCAGTCTGATGATCACTGTAATCACGCTCACTCGCCCAACTATCAAGCTTCCGCAAAAGGTCGGTAGTACGAACTTCATTGCGACAGATAGCATAGAGTGAAGCCATCCTCTCTGCTAACTCTTCACTAGTGTCCCCTTTAAAAAGTACATCAAATGCGGTGATGATTCCGGGAAACGTTTTTATAAAAAGGACGTCCCCCGTATTGTCGTGAAGCGACACAGAGCCATTAAACTTGGTCGCTGTATCTCCACCTGGATAGAAAGTGTATCGCGTCGACGGCAACGGAACATGTTCAGAAATTTCCAGATCTTTTCCATCCTTGACAAGATGTCGCATGAACCTTAATCGGGGATCTTGTAATGTACCTAGTTCACTATTTGCTGTCGCCGTTACCAGACCCCGCAAATCCGTGAATTGTACTGGTTCTGATTGTTCCGCAGATGCTAAAGGTTCGTCACGTCTTTCCAACATGATGATCGCGAACGATGTTCGATAACTTACGTCCGGGAATAAACCTGTGCCTAGTCGCACCAACATTCGGATATAATAATTCTTTAAAAGTTCTTCCCGAAAATGTTCGTAACTTCGATTAGAGGCGAATGAATCGGACAGAATGAAACAAATTATGCCGGCATTTTGGACATAGTGATCTGCGGCTGCGACAAACCAAGCGTAGTCGTCTCTGATATTGCGAAGTTGAGCTCCTCCGTGCTCCACCGAGGAAGACAAGAGGTTGGGAAATCTTTCTGCTGTTTGCGTCAGCGTTAGACTACTGTTGTTTTTATATGGTGGGTTGCCAATTACTAATCTATAACTCTTTTGTTTCTTCGCCTTGGTGCTGATGGCAACTCTCTGCTGCAAAAATGTGCGATGGGCCTCGTCAGTAATGAGTAGCAAGAGTTGGGATAGATGACTCTCATTTTCATAATCAAGAGTATCAGTAGCATAAAGACGCAAGTCTTCAACTTTTAAGGCTTCGCTGGCATTCAATCTCGACAAAACAGCCATGTAAAGATTTACATTAGCAATGCCCAAAATCTGTGCGGAAACATCGAAACCCACAAGACGGTTCCAGAATCGGTCAATACCTTTATCTGCAAGCGCTCGTGCACCCTCAGCCAGAAAAGTTGCGGAACCCATCGCAGGGTCAAGAATTGTCAAGCGGTCAAGTGCTCCCCTTGCTTCCGTCAGCTTGATCGCTTGATGCCACATGAACTCCACAATAGGCAATGGCGTATAGTATTGACCAAGCGCCCGTCGTTTACTCCGATTTGTTTGCTGTGCATAAAGTTCGTAAAACCTACCTAATAGATCACCCTCCATTTCTGAGAAATCGTGAGTCGACAACGTCTCAAACAATGACCGAAAAAGAATGGGATCAATATATTTCTCAATCCAGTCGAAAAAGAAACCATATTGAACCAAGCGGCGGACTATGGGATTGTCGGAGGTGGCAATTTTTCTTATCCGCCTGAAAACTTCGCTTCGAATTTCCTCAGCATCGAGGGAATCGTAATCATCGATTCGAAAAACCCAGAGTTGTGGCTCAATCAATAAATTTGTTGTGCCGACGCAATAGGCATCCTCAATAACTTTAATCGCAAATAATCTACTTATGAGAGAGTGGATACTTGCGGCTACAAATTCGTCAATAGCTAATGAAACATTTTCCTTAATTTTGATTTCGGCTTGCGACGTGTCCATGTCCACGTGTTGCGAAATCACAAAGATTAGCAAATCGCGTCTTGTTTCCGGCCGCAGAGTCGTATAATCATCGCCTAATCGATCTCGGATTGAGTAAAAAAGGCTAGCATCGGCTGAAGCCGAATCTCCTATCCCGGCAGCAAATGTCGCAAGACGTGAGGCCAATTGCTCTAATTCTGATTCCGTTTTTACTGGTAACGAATTGCGACTGTTTGAAAGCGGCAGCGGTTGTAGGATACTTGCAATCACATGTGATTCAAGCCAGCTTCTCCAGGAATCAGCGGATTTTGAATTTTTTCCTTCAATATCGTAGATATTAAACGATTGCACTTGCGCTTTGATTTGCTTTCTAAGGTTAGAGCAATTTGAATCGTTAGTTTTTATCACCCCAATCAATTTGTTTCTTATTTCCCGGGTAATCGCAAAGACCGCAAATTCGGTAAATGTTGTAAAGGCAAAATACTGAACGCGCGAGATGTTATCGCGTAAATAGGGCAACGTTTTTGAATGCCAATATTTTTCACTTACGATCGCATCCGCCAAGTCTTTGAATTCAGCGACTTCCTCAGGTTTTTTGCATTCAATGACAAGCTCGGCAGGCAGCACCAAATCGGCGTCCCCCTCGTCAATATACCCCAAAATATCGGGACGCTTGTTACCTCCGACGGTGGAGCCGGTACTGTCAATAACCGTGTGCAGATCTAACTCTTTTAAAACTGAGCTTAGCTTCGAAGAGAGGTCATTTTCGCATCGGGCGGTTGTGCGCGCATAAACCCGCTGAACTAGCGCGAAAAATTGATCAAACGAATTCGATTTGCTCATCTTGAATGTAAAACCTTAAAGTTGTTACCAATTGAAAATGACTAACCGATTATATATTACTTTGAACTCCGACTTCTTCAAGGGTTACGGCGACAATCTAAAATTCCCACTTCTGATCCGGACTTGACGGTTGGTTGCAGTGGACAGCCTTTAAAACCAGTCGCTATCGCTCCCGGTTCTGACCTGAATTTTTTTGAATCCAAATCCCCGCCCTTCGCGAAAAACATTTCAAAGGGACAGAAAAGCCTTTTCACAAAAACCAAAAAATAGGGAGAAAATGAAATGAAATCATTATTAGGATTAGTCGTGTTGGCACTCGGTGTTGCGTTTGGAGCGTCGAGCGTTTCGGCGCAGATGATGGACAATAAATCGGGAAATCCGATGGTCGGCGGGGCCGCCATGTATAAGACAAAAAATATTGTCGAAAACGCTGTTAATTCCAAAGATCATACGACGCTCGTTGCGGCCGTTCAGGCTGCCGGGCTGGTCGATACGCTTAAGAGTGCGGGACCGTTCACCGTATTTGCACCCACAAACAGCGCGTTCAATAAACTGCCGGCCGGCACTGTCGAAATGGTGCTCAAACCTGAAAACAAAGCGACATTGGTTAAGATTTTGACATACCACGTTGTGTCCGGAAATATGGATTCGAAAGCGATTGCCAAGGCGATCAAGAAAGGTAAAGGTAAGGCGATGCTTACGACCGTCGAGGGCGGCAAACTGTGGGCTTCGATGGACGGCAAGACGCTTGTTTTAACGGACGAAAAAGGCGGGACATCGAGGGTTACGATCGCTAATGTACGCCAGTCAAATGGTGTCATTCACGTTGTTGACACGGTTCTGATGCCGAATTAGGCGCATCGACGATTTCGCTCGATGGCCTGAGGCATATATCAAGGGTTTAGCGTTTGGCATTTCTGGAGGGGATGCCAAACGTGGACAGGGAAAGTCCTTTGGCCGTTGAGCGAATCCAAATCTTCGATGCCGCGTCGCTGGTTTCACAAATTCCCGCGTAGATATAATATTAGTAATACGATCGGGTTTGCCGGTTCGACGGCTAAAGGTACGGGAACGACGCGCTTGATACAGAAAAGAGGAAAGTTATGAAATACAAATTTATATTTTCGTCATTTGCACTAATAGCCCTAGCGGCTTCGGCGATCTTTGTCAGCCAATTCGGCTGCGCTGCGGCCGCCTCGGTCAATAATCAAACCGTGGTTGCAGAACCGACACCGGCAAAGGCTGGAAAAACTCCCGAATCTACTCGTACAATCGAATTCTCCGACGGCGAATTTGACGGCAAAGAAATAGTCAAAACCGACGCCGAATGGAAAAAGGAGCTTACGCCCGAGGAGTACAATATAATGCGTGAGGCAGGCACCGAGCGGCCCTTTGCAAACAAGGCGATGCTTAACAACCACAAGCACGGTACATTCTACTGCGCCGCGTGCGGCCTGGCTCTGTTTAAGTCGGCAGCCAAGTTCGAATCGGGTACAGGCTGGCCGAGCTTTTTCGAACCTGCTTTTAAGAAAAATGTTATCGAAAAGGTAGACAATACTCTGGGCGAGACCCGCACAGAGATTTTATGCTCACGATGCCACGCTCATCTCGGCCATGTTTTCGATGACGGCCCAAAGCCGACCGGTCTGAGGTACTGCATGAATTCACCGGCTTTGAAGTTTAAGGCCGATTAATAGAGACACTCAATTTTTTACAAGCGCCGAATGTTTTACAGCATTCGGCCTTTTTTGTGCGATTCGCCAGCGCCTGGCTTTGTGCTAAAGTTTTTGTATGACTGGAAACGAGATCAGAACCAAATTCCTCGAGTATTTTGAGCGGCACGACCATAAGATAGTACATTCGTCGCCGCTGCTGCCTGCCAATGATCCGACGCTGCTTTTTACAAACGCCGGGATGAACCAATTTAAGGATGTATTTTTAGGTGACGAGAAACGCGACTATAAACGAGCTGTCTCGTCGCAAAAATGTATCCGTGCAGGCGGTAAGCACAACGACCTGGATGAGGTGGGCAAAACTGCACGCCATCACACGTTTTTTGAGATGCTCGGCAACTTTTCGTTTGGCGATTATTTTAAGAAAGAGGCGATCACATTTGCGTGGGACTTTTTGGTAAACGAACTTAAAATCGATGAAACGCGACTCTGGTTTTCGGTTTTCGAGGGTGACGATGAGGTTGGACCTGATACGGAAGCTCGCGAATTTTGGGAAATGGTTGGTGCAAAACCCGACCGGATCTTAGGCTACGGCCGCAAGGACAATTTCTGGCAAATGGGCGACACCGGCCCGTGCGGGCCTTGCTCCGAGATACACTACTACATGGGCGAAGACCCGCACGACCCGGAAAAGAATCATCCCGTATGGGTCAATGGCGAGGGCGACACGACAATGGAGATATGGAACCTCGTCTTTATGCAGTACAATCGCACGCTTGAAGACGACGGCACATTTAAGCTGACACCATTGCCCGCTCCTTCGGTCGATACCGGCATGGGCCTCGAACGCATAACTGCGGTCATGCAGCATGTTAAGACAAACTACGACACCGATCTGATCAAACCAATCGTAGAATTTGCGGCGTCATTATCGACGGCAAATTAGAACGCAAAATCTGCGTTCAAACTCTTCCTATGCCCAATTCAATCCGCGTTTTACTTATCGAAGAGCAGCCGCTGACGCGGATCGGTATCAGAACCGTTTTGGAGGACGCTGGTGGCTTCGAACTCGTCGGTGAGACGGACAAAGCTGTTGCGGGTTTTACTCTATTTCGCGAACTAAAGCCGGACGTGACCATTCTGGGCCTTCGCCTGCCGGATTCCTGCTCTATCGACGATCTCGACAACTATTTTATCGAGGACAGAAATGCAAAGATCATCGTTCTCGCCGAACACGCCGGGGATGCCGAGATTAGCAAGGCTCTCAAAAAAGGCGCTCTCGGATATATCTGTAAGGATGTCTCCTCGGAAACGCTGGTAACTGCAATTAGGGCTGTTGCGGCCGGCAGAAAATATATCCCGGACGAGATAGCCCGCGTCCTAAGCGAAAACCTCGGTCAGGAAGAATTGACGCCCGCCGAGGTAAACGTCCTGCGAATGATCGTCGGCGGCATGTCTAATAAAGAGATAGCTTTTGCCCTCGATATTTCCGAAAACACCGTAAAGACGCACGTCAAAAATATCTTCGACAAGATACGCGTCTCCGACCGCACCTCAGCAACAACGTTGGCGATAAAACGCGGGCTTGTTAGAATCGACTTATGAAAGATGAAGTTATCAAATACGCCGAGGATTTCACTTCCGGTGAAAGCGTTGTTTTACAGGAGCTGCGTGCGCATTGTTACGCCCACTACGAAGATTCGATGATGCTCTCCGGCTTTTTCCAGGGCCGCGTTCTGTCGATGCTATCGCGCATGGTGCGGCCGAACGTAGTGCTTGAGATCGGAACTTATCTTGGCTACTCGGCCCTGTGCCTTGCCGAGGGTTTGGCTGACGGCGGCAAGGTAATTACATTAGACGTACAGGAGGACACAAACGCGGTCGCACGCTCGTTTGTCGCGAAAACCGAGTTTACCGACAAGATAGAATTTTTGCTGGGTCCCGCGTCTGACCTCATCCCAAACTTAAACGAGACATTCGATCTCGTCTTTATCGACGCCGATAAGCCTAATTATTCGAATTATTACAACCTCGTTTTTGACAAGGTGCGTCCCGGCGGCTTCATTATCGCCGACAACGTTCTCTGGAGCGGCAAGGTCATAGAGGTAGAAAAGGACGAGAACACACAGGCTCTGCATGACTTCAACCAAATGGTCCTCGCGGATGA
Source organism: Chloracidobacterium sp. (assembly GCA_043749325.1). Taxonomy (GTDB): domain Bacteria; phylum Acidobacteriota; class Blastocatellia; order Pyrinomonadales; family Pyrinomonadaceae; genus OLB17. The sequence continues at coordinate 9,984 of JAYVDQ010000146.1, forward strand.
AAGGGTAGCAAACGTTTTGCTGCCTATACGCGACGGGCTGATGGTAATAAGGAAAATTTAGTTATAGTTAGATCCGTCACCCAAAAGTATTAGGAAACCCTCACCGCAATTGATGATTACAACCCATCGGGTTCCTTGTAATATCTAAATAACGATTTAGAAAGTAAGGAGCTTTCAGATGATCAAAATCAGACGATCAAAGGAACGGGGGCACGCCAATCACGGCTGGCTCGACACGCACTACACATTTTCATTCAGCGATTATTATGATCCGCAGTTTATGGGTTTTCGGGATCTGCGTGTGATAAATGAGGACTTTATCGAGCCGGGTCAGGGTTTTCCCAAGCACGGACATCGCGACATGGAGATCATTACCTACATGATCCATGGCGAAATATCGCATCGCGATTCGATGGGAAACGTCGAGACAATACACCCGAGCGAGGTACAGCGAATGACCGCCGGGACCGGGGTGCTGCACAGTGAGTTTAGCTCCGAAACGGACAAGACGCATTTGCTACAGATATGGATCTTGCCCGAAAAAGAGAGGCTGACCCCCAGCTATGAACAAAAACTGTTTTCGGCTGATGAAAAGAAGGACAAACTGCGATTGGTCGCGTCACGCGGCGGTGACGACGAATCCGTTCATATTAATCAGGACGTAAAGCTATATGCTTCCATCCTAGGCGAAGGCCGGAGCGCTGTCCACGAAATCGCCGATGGCCGGCATGCGTGGATCCACGTTATAAGCGGGGCTCTGAGCGTCAATGGCTATACGCTCGAGGCTGGTGATGGTGCCGCAATCAGCGAGGAATCGCATCTAAAGCTCACCGCGCATACGGACAACACCGAATTCCTGCTCTTTGATCTGCGGTGATCTAACCTAATTCCTAAGGACGGTCAGTTTCTGGCCGCCCTTATTATGTCCGCAAACACTCCTGCTGCCGTCACATCGGCTCCCGCTCCCGCTCCTTTGATAACAAGCGGCTGTTCGGAATATCTGTTTGTATAAAAAAGAACGGCGTTGTCCTTACCCGACAAGTTGGCGAAATTGTGGTCGGGTCCGATCGACTGTAGCCCCACGGACGCCTGGCCGTCGTTGAACGAAGCTATATATTTGAGCGTCAGGTCTTGCGAAACCGCCGCATCGAGCAATCCTCGAAAATGCTGCTCGTGCCGCCCCATATCCGTGTAAAAATCATCGACGCTTCCCTCCAAGCATGACTCGGGCAAAAAGCCTACATTTGAAATATCATCCATCTCGATCCGGTGGCCGGCTTCGCGTGCAAGAATGAGAATTTTACGTGCAACATCCGTCCCACTGAGATCGAGCCTCGGATCAGGCTCGGTGTAGCCCTCATCTTGAGCTTGTCGGACGACATCGGCAAAAGGCCGTGAACCGTCGTAATTATTAAAAACAAAGTTGAGCGTGCCAGACAGAACGGCCTCGATACGATTCACACGGTCACCGCTGCGGAGCAGATCGTTGAGCGTATGGATTACCGGCAGCCCGGCTCCGACGTTTGTCTCGAAAAAGAAATTGGCGCTGAACTCACGGGCGAGATCTCTGAGATGGCTGTATTTTTCGAATTCGGACGACGCGGCGATCTTGTTACACGCGATAACCGACACCGCCTTGGCGAGGAGTTTCGGATAGGTCTCGACAACGGCGGGGCTCGCCGTGATATCGACGAATATAGAGTTTCGCAGATTTTGCTCTATGATCGCGTCCGTAAAGGCCGCGACATCGGTCTCGTCCGCAGCGGGAAGCTCGTCTTTATACACCGCGAGATCGACACCTTCGCTCGCCAAAATTGCACGGCGGCTATTGGCGACGCCGACGACCCGCAGATTCAGACGCATCTCTTCGAGCAGATGCTGATGCTGTGCGCGGATCTGTTCGATCAGCCTGCCGCCAACGGTTCCGACGCCGGCGATGTATAGATTGATCTGTTTATTGCCATCCGAGAAAAACTCCTCGTGCAGTGTATTGACAGCTTTCCGTACATCTTTTGAGGAAATGATAGCCGAAATGTTCCGTTCGCTCGAGCCCTGAGCGATGGCCGTAATATTGATACCGTTGTGGCCGAGCGTCGTGAACATCTTGCCGCTGACGCCTGTGTGCGCTTTCATATTGTCGCCAACCAAGGCGAGTATCGAGAATCCGCTCTCGACCTTGAGCGGCTCGATCTTGCCGGACTGGATCTCGTATTCGAATTCGAGATCAACGGCGTGTTTTGCGGTTTCGGAAAATTTTTCCTCGATAGCCACACAGATCGAGTGCTCGGACGAGCTTTGGGTAATAAGAATAACGTTGATCGACGCACGTGAAAGAGCGTCGAAGAGCCGCTTGGAAAAGCCGGGAATACCGACCATTCCGCTGCCCTCGAGGCTCAGGACCGTTATCATGTCGATGCTCGTTATACCGCGGACCATATCCTTTCCCGCTGACGGGTCGGCCTCTATCAGCGTGCCCTGATGCTCGGGTTCGAATGTATTTTTTACGAGTATCGGTATGCCCCTTGCCATTACGGGCTGGATGGTCGGGGGATAGATCACCTTGGCTCCAAAGTGTGAAAGCTCCATCGCCTCGCGGTATGTAATGTGCGAGATCTGGCGGACATTGCGGACAAATCGTGGATCTGCCGTCATCATTCCGGATACATCGGTCCAGATCTCAAGGGCCTTTGCGTCAACCGCTGCGGCAATGATCGCCGCCGTGTAGTCCGAACCGCCCCGGCCTAATGTTGTTGTATATCCGCCTGCATCAGACGCAATGAAGCCGGGAAAGATATGCAGTTTGGCGGCTGACTTTTCAAAATTCTCTTTTATACGGCGATTTGTTTCCACAAAATCTACGGCCGCAAACCCGTGATTTGAATCCGTCCGTATCAGCAGACGGCTGTCCGTCCAATCATTGGCTAGCCCTGCCGCAACAAGCTTTGCCGAAACGATCCGCGACGCCACCAACTCACCAAAACTCAATATCCGGTCAAGCGTTTTAGGCGACAGTTCGCGGACGAGACGGACACCCTCGCACAGGTTTTCAAGCTCCTTGATGGTCGTTTCGACAAAATCCAAAACCGGCTGATCAACTTCATCGTCGAACAATTCCCGTATTGTCGTGATGTGACGCTCCGCAATATTGCTAAGTATCTCAATGTAACCGTCATCACCGCGTTCGGCGGTACGTCCGGCGTCGATCAGGGCGTCGGTCGTCCCCTGCATCGCCGAAAGCACAACCGCACATTCATCCTCCGCGACCTTATTGCGGATGATCGCAACGACCCTTTCTATCGCCTCGACGCTGCCGACGGACGAACCGCCGAATTTAAAAACTTTCATATCCTGCTCAACAAAATTTCGCGCAAAGCATCATAATCGTCGCCCATCTCGATGCTAACTTTTTCCTTTGAAAACAGATCGTTTACCGCCGCCGGGGTCACGCCTTGCGTTCCGATTATCTCATTTACCGAATCGAATTTCACCGGATGGGCCGTTTCGAGAAATATGCCTCGCTCGTCCGGATGTTTTTCCAAACGGTCGGCTAGGGCCCGATAGCCAACGGCTCCGTGCGGATCGAGAATGTAATCGTATTTTTCATAAACCTCGCGCATCGTTGCCGAGGTCGTTTCGTCCGCTATGCTGACTGCCTCGAGCTTGGCCTTAAGGTCGGGAAAGTCATGGTCAAAGATTTCAAGTATCCTGACAAAATTGCTCGGAGCCCCGACATCCATCGCGTTCGACAGCGTCGCGACGGACGGCCTTGGTTGATAATCTTCCGTTTGCAAAAATCGCGGCACTACGTCATTGGCATTGCAGGCCGCAATAAATTTTTTTACAGGCAGGCCGGAAATGTGCGCGAGTATGCCCGATGCCAAATTACCAAAATTGCCACTCGGAACCGAAATGACCGGCGGCTCGCCATCCCATTGTTTCAAGGCATAGAAATAATAAAATTGCTGCGGCAGCCAGCGGGCGACGTTGATCGAATTTGCGGATGTGAGATTTACGCGAGCCTGTAGATCGGCGTCAGCCAGCGCTCGTTTTGCAAGTGCCTGACAATCGTCGAATGTACCATGTAATTCCAATGTAGTTACATTTCTGCCCAGCGTCGTCAATTGTAATTCCTGAACCTTGCTGACCTTGCCTTTTGGATAAAGAATTACGACCTCAATACCCTCGACACCATGAAAACCGGCCGCGACCGCACCCCCCGTGTCGCCCGATGTCGCAACAAGAACGATCATCTTCGCCGACGTATCACGCGAAAAGTACCGTAAACACCGGCTCATAAACCGTGCCCCGACGTCCTTGAACGCAAGCGTCGGCCCGTGAAAAAGCTCGAGCGTCGAGATGCGGTCCGTTAAGAGAACGAGCGGAAAATCGAAATTAACAGTCTCGCGACAGGTCTCAAATAACGTCTCATCCGGTATCTCATTATTGATGTAGGGGCGGATGACATCGAATGCGATCTGCTCGTTTGAGCTTGTGTTCAGACCCGCAAGAAACCCTTCGGCGAGCGTCGGTATCTCGGACGGAAAATATAGTCCCCCGTCGTCCGGTTGTCCGTTCAATACCGCGTCACGGAATGACACGTGAGACGATTTTCGGTTTGTGCTAAAGTAGTGCATCGGCGAAGCGTTATCCGTAAAACTTATCAAAAGATAGATATTATAACGGTTCGGAGGCGTTTCGCGAAAATATGAACCAAGTTAGTGTTTTAGCACCAGCCACGGTTTCGAATGTCGTCTGCGGATTCGACTGTCTCGGTTTTGCGCTTGAGGGGCCGTGTGACGAGATGACCGTTCGTAAGATAAACGAGCGGACGGTGCGAATCATCAACCATGACGACTACGGCTTGCCCACCGATCCGAAGCAGAATGTTGCCGGTGTTGCGCTGCTCGCCCTGCTCGATGAGGCTGAGGCGGATTTTGGATTCGAGGTCCATATAACAAAACATATCAAGCCCGGCAGCGGTATCGGGTCTAGCGCGGCCAGCGCCTGCGGTGCGGTCGTCGGGGCAAATCGCCTATTAGGAGACCGCTTTTCGCAGCTTGAACTCGTCGGTCTGGCAATGGAGGGCGAGATGCTTGCCTCCGGTTCACGCCATGCCGACAATCTAGCACCGTGTATTTACGGCGGTTTTACGCTGGTTCGCTCGACCGAGCCACTCGATATCGTCTCGATAGATTTTCCGCCGCTCTTTGTGACGGTCATCCATCCGCAGATCGAGATCAAAACGAGCGAAGCCCGCGCCATTTTGCCAAAGCAAGTTCCGCTCGCCGATGCTATTCGCAATTGGAGCAACCTCGGTTCGCTAGTTGCCGCCCTGGCAAAGGGCGATTACGGCCTGATCTCGCGCTCTATGGAAGACACTATCGTCGAAACGTTGCGCAAATCGCTGATACCAAAATTTGATGATGTAAAAGCCGCGAGCCTGGCCGCCGGTGCTCTCGGTGGAGGCATTTCCGGCTCCGGGCCCTCTATTTTTATGCTAAGCGAAACGGAAAAGGCCGCCGAGAAAGTAGAAAGCGCCATGAGATATGTTTACAATCCTACCGGTATCGCATACAACACTCACGTCTCACGAATACATCCGGAAGGTGTCAGATTTGTATGATTTGCGATTCGGTTCCTCTTCCCAATTGCACGAAAACTGCTAAGATATACTCACGATGTTAACGCGGGAATTAGAAGAAACCCTCAGTTTTGCGGTCGATGAGGCTGTCAAGCACAGGCACGAATTTGTAACGCTCGAACACCTGCTTTTTGCTTTGCTTGAGGACTCGGCGGCTCGCGAGATACTGTTTAACTGCGGCGCTGAGATCGACGAGATCGGGCGGGCTTTGCAGGAATATTTTGAGAACGTGATCGAAAAGATGCCGCCTAACATCAGTGGAATGCCGGAGCTGACCGCGACGTTTCAATCGACGATATCCTACGCCGTCCTACAGGCTGAGGGCAGCGGGCAGGGAGCGGTCGACGGTGGCAACATTCTCGCGGCGTTATATCAAGCCGAGCAATCTTACGCTGTTTATCTATTGCTGCAGCAGGGTGTTACACGGCTCGATATCCTTAATTACATATCTCACGGTATCTCAAAGATCGACCCTAACGAGCCGTTGCCCGACGGCGTCGAGGACGAACTTGACGGCCCCGGCACCCAACCGCGTAAAAAACCGCTCGAAAGCTTTACCGTCGAACTCGTAGAAAAAGCCGCACGAGGCGAGATCGATCCGATTGTCGGCCGCCTGGCCGAGATCGAACGCACGATCCAGGTTCTTTGCCGCCGCAGGAAAAACAATCCTCTGTATGTCGGTGAGCCCGGCGTGGGCAAAACTGCGCTGGCCGAGGGCCTCGCGCTAAAGATTAGCGAAGGCGACGTGCCTGAGGTGCTGCAGGGTGCTAAGGTTTTCGCGCTTGATATGGGTGCTGTGCTTGCCGGTACCAGATATCGCGGCGATTTTGAACAGCGGTTCAAGGCGATCATAAATGACATCAAAAAAGAGGAAAACGCGATCCTGTTTATCGATGAGATCCATACGATCGTCGGTGCCGGAGCAGTTTCGGGTGGCTCGATGGATGCGTCGAACATTCTGAAACCGGCATTAGCCGCTGGTGACCTGCGGTGCATAGGCTCGACGACGCATGCCGAATATAAGGCGGCGTTTGACCGAGACCGGGCGCTCGCACGCCGCTTTCAAAAGATCGAGATCAACGAGCCGACTGTGGACGAGACTTATCATATCCTCAAGGGCCTGAAGAGATTTTACGAACAGCATCACGGCGTGAAATACAGCAACGAATCGCTTAAAACCGCCTCGGAACTCGCCGGAAAATATATTAATGACCGCTTTCTGCCGGACAAGGCTATCGACGTCATCGATGAGGTCGGTGCATCGGTCAAGCTGCTGCCAGCGAGCCGGCGGCCGAAAAAAGTGACCGTTCAAATGGTCGAAAACACGATCGCTCGGATGGCCAAGATTCCGCCAAAGACTGTCGTGGCTGACGAAAGATCTCGCTTGAGAACACTCCGGGATGACATCAAAAAAGCAATCTTTGGCCAGGACGAGGCGATCGACGCGATCGTTGATGCGATCCAGATATCGCGTGCAGGTCTCGGTGCGCAAGAGAAGCCCGTCGGATCGTTTCTTTTTTCCGGTCCCACCGGTGTCGGTAAAACGGAAGTTTCAAAGCAGCTTGCCGAAATACTCGGCGTCGAGTTTATCCGGTTCGACATGAGCGAATACGCCGAGCCGCACACCGTTTCGCGGCTGATCGGCGCTCCGCCGGGATATGTCGGCTTTGACCAGGGCGGCCTTTTGACCGAAGCGATCATGCGGACTCCGCACGCTGTGCTGGTGCTCGATGAGATCGAAAAGGCCCATCCGAATCTGTTTAATTTGTTATTACAGGTGATGGATTCGGCGACGCTCACCGATAATAATGGCAAAAAAGCCGATTTCCGCAACGTCATTTTGATAATGACCACCAATGCCGGTGCCCGCGAGCTGTCGTCCGGCGGCATGGGATTCCGGAACAGCTCGGACACCAAAGGCAACGCCAAAGGCGTGATCGAGCGGACGTTTACGCCCGAGTTTCGCAACCGTCTCGATGCATGGGTGCCATTCAAGGCCCTCGATATGGACGTGATCAAGCTCATAGTCGATAAATTTATCAACGAGCTAAATGGCCAGCTAGCCGAAAAACGCGTCTTGGTAAAACTCACTGATGAGGCCCGCGAATGGCTCGCAAAACATGGTTTCGACTCGCGTTACGGCGCGCGGCCAATGTCGCGGCTCATCCACGAAAAGATCAAACAGCCGCTTGCGAACGAGATCCTCTTTGGCAAACTCGCGGATGGCGGCAGCGCCTTGGTAGAAGTTACGGGCGATGAGTTGATGCTTAGTTTCTAATTGTGTCATGCCATAAAGCAATGCGAGGCCTCGGAATAAGCTAATTTATTCTTCCTCGTCGAGTGTCATTTCGGAGATGCGGGCATTATTGTCAAATGCTACACGCCAGAGAAATACTTTTCTGCCGGACTCTGCTCGGTAAAGATACGTCTTTTTGCCATCCGTGTTCTCTTCGCCAACAAGAACGAAATTCCTCACAGCTCCAAAAGATGTAATTCGTTCATTCGCCTGTCTGGCCCCCTCGTTTGAGAGCGACTGTACGAGCTGCTTTGTCATAAGTTCCGCGTCGGGCTTGTTTTCAAGGCGGCTCATGAGTGCTCTGAGAACCTTTTGCGTCCGGTCGGACTCCGTGTCAGCTACCGTCTGCATAAATTTAATCGACATAGACGGAATATACAATTTCGCGACGCCGGCCGCGATCAGGCCGCCGACGCCGGACTCGCCGATATTTGTAAGAACGATTACGGCGACATCGTCGTCGGTGTAACGGAAATTTGCCGACCCAAACCCCGCGGTTTGCCCGGTGTGGCCAATGAGCTTGTGGCCGCGCGTATCCGAGATCCGCCAGCCAAATCCGTAAGGCGATTCTTTGCCGTTATTAAAAATAAAATGCTTCCAGATCTCGGCCCGGCTCGCCGGTTTCAGAAAAGCCGTTCCACGTAGGGCCGTATCCCATTTGACCATGTCGCCGATGGTTGAAACGATCGAGCCGGCACCGGTGAGATCTGTGAGACTCGCATCACGGCCCGCCAGATGCCCGTTCTCCCATTCGTAGCCATTTGCGCGGTTTTTAACAATAAACTGTGGATCGCGGTCGGTAGTTTTGGTCATGCCCAGCGGCCGGAAGATCCGCGAACGCATAAATTCGATATAGGGCATGCCCGATCTCGCTTCGATAATAAACGCCAGCAGATTAAATGCGCTGTTGCTGTAAATATTGCGTTCGCCCGGCGTAAATTCGAGCGGATACGGTGAAAGCTGTTTAATAAAGCCGTCGACCTTTAGCCGCTTTGACAGTTCAAATCCCTCGAGGCTCGTGTAGCTCTTGATCCCCGATGTATGCGTTAGTAAATTACGTACGGTAACGTCCTTCCACGCGTCGGGTGCACCGGGCAAGTATCGCGAGATCTTTTCATCCAGCGAGACCTTGCCGTCCTCAACAAGCAGCATTATCGCGGCGGCGGTCATTTGCTTCGTGACGGAGCCGATCTCAAAAACTGTATCTACGGTCACAGGAGCGTCGAATTCCACACTTGCCCATCCGTAGCCTTTCATCTTCACTACGCGGCCTTTGCTCATAACCGCGACGGCCGCACCGGGAACGTGTCGCTCGGCCATCTGCGACCGCACGTAGTCGTCGACGCTGTCGGCCAACGAATTCAGTGGTAAAATGAAGCAGATAGCGAGAAAAGCATAGATCGCGGATCTATTGTTAGGTTTCATATGTGGTTGATGGACTACTAATTTTATACTTTGCCGCTAATTTGTAAATTATTTCAAAGGGTTTAAAATACAGAAATGCAGACGGATGTTCTAATTATCGGCGCTGGCCCGACGGGGCTTGCCCTAGCCTGCCAGTTGATCCGATACGGCGTCGATTTTGTCATCATCGACAAAAAGGAAGCGACAACGCCTTACTCCAAAGCGATTGGGGTTCAGGCCCGCACGCTTGAGATCTACGAGCAGATAGGACTTGCCGACAAGCTCATTGACCTGGGTGCCATAGCCGAAAAGGTGCGGATGTTTGCGGGTGGAAAGGTTCGCGGCGAGGCTGAATTTAAGAACATCGGCGAAGGCCTCAGCCCTTATCCTTACGTACTGATCGTTGAGCAGGGCAAGCACGAGGCTCTCCTCTATGACCACATCAAATCGCACGGCAAAGACATCCGTTGGCAGACCGAACTTGAAACCTTTACGCAGACGCAAGCCGGTGTAAACGCCACCATCAAAACGGATGGCAAAACCGAAACTATCGGGGCCAAATACCTTGTTGCCTGCGACGGTGCCAAGAGTTTAGTTCGTCACAGCCTCGGTCTCGAATTCGCCGGGAGCACATTTGAGCGGATGTTCTATGTCGCGGATGTTCAGATCGATTGGAAATTCGGCCATGACGCGCTCCAGATTTTCCTTATGAAGAATTCGCTGCTCGCCTTCTTCCCGATGGTTGGCGACAAGCGTTACCGCATTGTCGGCACATTTCCCGAGGAATTCGACAAGGACGAAGGTGACGTTCTCTACGAGGAGATCGAGGAACGCATCAAGACCGACACCGAACTCGACCTGGACATCACAAACGTCAACTGGTTTTCGACCTACAAGGTACACACGCGGCACGTCGATAAATTCTCGGTCGGACGCTGCTTTCTTGCCGGTGACGCGGCACACATACATTCGCCCGCCGGTGCCCAAGGGATGAACACAGGCATCCAGGACGTCTACAATCTCGCGTGGAAACTGGCGTTCGTACTGAAAGGGAAAGCAAGCGGCGAGCTGCTCAACACCTATAACGAGGAGCGTCTCCCTAATGCCGAGGCCCTGATGAAAACGACCGACCGTTTTTTTGGCCTCGTCGCCAGTCCCGAACCGTTTTTGGTCTTTACGCGGCTTTACGTGTTTCCCTATGTCGCCCAATTTCTGTTCAGCCTAGACGCTGTCAAGCGGTTTGTGTTTCCGCGCATCTCGCAGATCGGGATCAACTATCGCGGTAGATCGCTAAGTCAGGACAACGGCAGCTTTACCGTCAAAGCCGGCGACCGGATGCCGTATTTCCACGTCGGTCACAGCATCTACGACGAACTGCGCGAACCGAAATTTCATGTGATCGCCTTTGGCGGCACCGGTGCCGGAAAGTTGCACGATCGATTCAAAGATCTGGTTGATAAACACTCGCTTCCGTTGACCGAAGACGTGATGGACCATTTCGGAACTGACGTGCCGTTCATCGTCGTTCTCCGGCCCGACAACTACATCGGCCTCATCACGACCGATCTGTCGGGCAAGACGGTCGGCGATTATCTGAACGGCATTTTCAAATGAAACCCATACTAACCGATCGGATCTCCCGGCGGTGTCGCAAGCGGCGAGGTCTGCTTGCGCGGAGCGTCA
>JAYVDQ010000147.1:0-2878 GCA_043749325.1 Chloracidobacterium sp.
TTCGTCGGGTAAGAAGGCGCCGCAAGTACCCAGATGAGCAAATCGCAACACATCGAAAAGAAACGCCTCGATAATCCTCCCGCGACGATCAAATTCAAGATCCAGCGGCGGGAAAAAGAAGGTTCGCCGGCGTATTGGGAAACCTTCGAGTTACAGTATCGCCGCAATTTGAACGTCATCTCGGCGCTGATGGAGATACGCAAAAATCCGGTCACCATCGAAGGCAAATCGACCACGCCTCCCGTCTGGGACATGAGCTGTCTCGAACAGGTTTGCGGTATATGCACTATGGTAATCGACGGCAAGGTGCGTCAATCGTGCTCCGCTTTGATCGACGATCTGCTGCTGGCGTCAAATTCGGACACGGTCACGCTCGCGCCGATGTCCAAATTCCCGAATATCCGCGACCTCAAGGTGGATCGCTCGAAGATGTTCGAGCATCTCAAACAGGTCGAGGCGTGGATCGAGCTTGACGGCACATACGATCTCGGCCCTGGCCCGCACATTCCAAACGAAACCGCCCAGGAGCGTTACGCCCTGTCACGCTGCATGACCTGCGGCTGCTGTCTCGAAGCCTGCCCGCAATACGGCGACGACAACTACATCGGCCCGCAGGCCATCGCCCAGGCGCATCTCTTCAACATGCACCCGACTGGCAAGGCCAACATTGACGACCGCCTCAACGGACTGATGGGCGACGACGGCATCACCAACTGCGGCAACGCTCAAAACTGCATCAAGGTCTGCCCGATGGGAATCCCCCTCACAAAAGCGATCTACGAAACTAATCGCGACATTACCGTGAATGCTTTGTTTGGGTGGTTGAAGAAGTAGAGGTAAAAGTCTCTTAACCTATTAGTTTTCATAGGTTATCTTCTTTAATAATGTGGCAGATTCTGGAACCGAATGACATCGATAGAATTTGAAGGAAACTGCCGCCTAACGTAGTCAAAAAGTATAATTTATGGAAAGATACCGTCTTTAGTGACGGGCCCGACACACTTTGGGAGTTTCCCGGTTACCATGACGAAAAACTCCGGGGTCGGCGGTCGGGTGAAAGATCCTCCAGATTAAGTTTGCAGTACCGGGTAATTTATACCATTGACCGCAATATCGTGACGGTTTATGTTTTGGAAATAACTCCGCATAACTATTGAGGTAGATATGATTAAGATTAATAAGGACGATTTCCGTCCGGCAAGACGGCAAGTTCAGAACACTACTGGTGAGGTAATTCGGATGCTCCGCGAACTGAAAGAATGGACTCAAGCGGAACTGGCAGAGCGTTCCGGGATTAGTCCTACCAACATCAGTCTTTTGGAAAACGATCGCGTCGATATTGGAAAGAAGCGGGCCGAAAGCCTGGCGAGAGCATTTGGCATTCATCCGGCGATAATTATGTTTCCGGGATACGCGTCGGCTGACATCAAAAAAACGGCATGACGACCGGTGCTGCCAAGTCGCTCTGCTCACAAAGGCGATCTACGAAACCAACCGCGACATCACGGTCAATACGATCTTTGGATGGTTAAAGAAGTAACGATTACGATTCGTTCAATGATTTACGAGCGGTGATAACCTCGGGAATATCAGGATCGGCGTCTTTCCAGGAGTCAAGAAAAAGTCTGTAGTTTTCGAGCGCACTCTCAATCTGACCTTTGCCCTCAAGGGCTTGGGCGAAATGAAATCGGGCTAGAGGGTAATTTGGATTAAGCTTCAAAACGCGCTCGTATTCGGCTGCCGCTTCGTCAAATTGACCAAGGCGAAGATATGCCAGGGCGAGGCAGTCTTCCAGAGCGTCTATGTCGTACGTTGGCGGCGGATGCCGGATGGCTTCCTTAATATCCTCTAAAGCTATATCAGGCTGATTATTTTCGAATGCGAGGATTCCTCTAAAATAAAACGTATGACGGAAGAAAATGCGTCTGCCGCGATTTGTGGTCGACGGCTCGACGAAAAGTTTCTTTTCCAGTCCGCGTGACGTTTTTTTATCGCCCAGCTCTGTGGCGATCAAGTACATCACGCCGACGTACAGGTTACTTTCACTAAATGCCTGACGCGCGGCCCTGGTCGCCATGTCGAATTTTTTCAGACGGCGATAAACCTCCGCGATTCCCGAATATCCGCGGGCCCGCTCAAGTTCCGATGGCGAAATGGAAATATATTTTTTGTATAGTTCGATCGCGTCGCGGTAGCGGCCGGTTTGGAAATGTGCGTTGGCCAGATGGACGGTAGCTATTTCAAAAGTTGGCTTTAATTCGATGGCCCGGCGATATTCATAAATGGCCTCGGTATAATATCCGGCCCATTGATAACTCATTCCGAGACTATCGTGCGCGTTTGCCTCATTTGGAGCGAGCGCAACATAACGGCGGTGCATCTCAATAGCATCGTCATGTCTGCCCGAGATACTGTAAAGACTACCGAGCGCATTGTATAGAAGCGGGGCGTCACCATCGATCGCCAGGCCTTGCTTTAGCACGTTTGCCGCCTCTTCGTTTTGTTCCTCACCACTCAGTAAATTGCCCAGCCGCAGGTAAGATTCGGTCTCGGCCGGATATTTCGAAATGATCTGTCTGTAAAATTCGATCGCATTAGGATAATCGAGATTTGCTATCGAATACCAGGCGGCGATACTCAAACGGTCCTTTTCGGTAAGACGGTCCGAGAGGCTGAACGCTTTTTCCAGATACGGTTTGGCTTTGTCAGCGAAACCCCAGGTGACAGCGTAAATATAACCGATCCGGGCGTGAGCCATCGCAAATTGCGGGTCGAGATTAATTGCCTTTTCAAGCAGAGCGATGGCTTCCTTATTATGGAGACCCTCAGCTTCATTAACCGCCAGCGAATAATAGCGATAAGCCTCCAAATTCCCGGT
>JAYVDQ010000148.1:0-5791 GCA_043749325.1 Chloracidobacterium sp.
ATTTGATTCGACAACGATCGCATCGCAGCCTTTTAACTTCTCTTTAATAAGCTCGCTGATGTGGCCAAAATCCATCAATGTCGCGACCTTGACGCCATCCTTTTTTGCGACAAACCCAAAATTATCCGCCGCGTCGTGCGGCACGCTAAATGGCTCGAAATCAATATCGCCGATACGGAATTCGCGCTTTGATTCGATCTCTACGGTTTTTTCTTTGAGAGCGACACGGCGTTTCGCAGATTCGCTGTCGCCGTTTTGGCCGCCGGCGCGCGTGTCGTAAAAGGCGTCTTCGGTCGGCCGCGAAATGTACACGGGACACGTTACCGTGCTCATCAAAACCCGCAGGCCGCCGGCATGGTCGCTGTGTTCGTGTGTGATTAATATGCCATCGAGCTGGTCGTAACCAACGCCGACCTCGGCAAGCCGGCGAAGTATCTCGCGAGCGCTCATACCGGCGTCGACGAGAACATTAGTCGTCTCGCTTGAGATAAGCACGGCGTTGCCGGTCGAACCGCTGCCGAGAACTGTAAACTTCATTCGTCTCCTTGGTATTGCCCGCGCCGCATTTTTGCAAGGACGCGGACCGTGACGGCATTTGGAAAGTAGGTGGCGAGCACCGAACCGACAAAATTTGAGAAACCGGAAACAATCTTTGTCCGGCCGCTTTTAACACCTCGCATGGCGGTATCGACAACCTGCTCTACCGTCTGTTGGCCTTTGACCTTGATAGGGCGGTCGATATTCGCAACGGCGAAAAAATTGGTCTTGGTCGAACCCGGACAGAGCGCCAATATTTTAATGCCGAACGGCCGATTTTCCTCGGCGATAGCCTCCGAAAACGACGAAACGAAAGCCTTTGTCGCTGCATACGTCGCCATAAACGGTATCGGCTGAAATCCGGCCGCGGACGAGACGTTAATGATCGTACCGCTCCGCCGCTCACGCATCTTTTGCAAATAACAGTGCGTGATCGCGACCAGGGATACGACGTTCAGTTCGATCATTTGCAGCTCGCGGTCTACGTCAAGCCTGGAAAAATCCCCATTAGTGCCAAAACCCGCGTTATTGATGAGCCAATCGACCTCAAAGCCGTGCCGCTCCGTTTCGGCCAACAGTTTTCTATCCGTGCCAAATTCGCTTAGGTCGAGGACGACATAATGGGCCATGATCTTGTGCTCGAGCATTAGCTCATCGCACAGCTCGTGAAGCTTTTTTTCATTACGGGCGACAAGCACGAGATTATGCTTCTCGGCCGCGAGACGCCGGGCAAATTCCTCGCCGATGCCGCTCGATGCACCCGTGATCAGGGTTACCTTCATATCTCTTCTTCCGCTTGTGGCTCAGGTTCTCGAAACGAAAAATAAACTGCCAAGACGCTGGCTATTATTATAGTCAATGTTCCAAAAAATCGGATCACTTTAGCCACGCCTTTTGTCGAATCGAGCAGCCCGACATGGTCTAGCAGATAATTCCAATCGTGAAAGCTCCCCTCGTTACCTGTAAAACCGCTTGTCAAAACGAGTTGCATGACGACAGCGTCGGACGCGTAAACCCAAACATTCAATATGCTCTGGCCGACCCACAGCAGCACCATTGCCGCCGAATAATAGCTCCGCTGCCAGACAAAATATCCGACAAAAACCGCTGGAAATATCACCTGAAAGAGCGATCCGCCCGCGACCATCATAAATTCGCCAAACAGCCGAAATATCAGGTGGCCCGTCTCGTGGATCGGCAGATCGACATTATCAAGAAAGCTGCCCTGCATCGGATCGTACACGATCCAAAGAAAATAAAAGCTAAACAGGATGGCAAATATTAGTTTGAGGATATTTGGCTTCATCACCCTTTTAGGAATTCGGCTTGTGAGATCGCATAAAACACGCAATCGATACCGTAATGCGGCTCGGTCTTTTGATAGCTCATTCCGCATTTTTCCATTATTTTCCACGATCCGACGTTTTCGGGGTACGAGACCGCGACGATGCGTTCCAAACCGCATGTTTCAAAGCCGTACTTCAACCACGTCATAGCACATTCGTAACCATAGCCTTGTCGCCAAAACCTCTCGGAGAGATTATAACCCACCTCGATCTCGCCGGTGTCTTCGAGCGGCTGTAGTCCGCTCGTTCCTATCAGGTCGCCCGTCTCTTTGAGGCCCATGGCACAGTTTCCAAAGCCGAATTTACCGTAGCAGGAAATATAAAATTTCAATCTGACGGCGAGCGATTCGGGATTTTGCATCTTTGTTCCGCCCAGATAGCGATTCACGGGCTCAGGGGAGCGCATCTCTATCAGCCACGGCAGATCGTCGGGCGTTAGCTTTCTAAAAAACAGGCGTTCGGATTCGAGAAGGTTTGTCATGGCGAGAGCCTTGATATTTTCCAATCGTTGCCATCGAGCGTATAACAAATGCGGTCGTGCAGGCGGCTGGGGCGTCCCTGCCAAAACTCGAACCGCTCGGGCCGCAGGCGATAACCGCCCCAAAAAGGCGGCCGCGGGACGTTGCCGTCCGCATACTTTTCCGAAAGTTTAGCTACGCGATCTTCCAAAATAGCCCGCGATTCGATCCGCTCGCTTTGGTTCGACGCGCACGCCCCGACTCGGCTCTCGAAGGGGCGCGAGTTAAAATATTCGTCCGATTCCTCAGCCGATGTGCGGGTCACGCTCCCACGCACATTTATCTGCCTTTCAAGCTCCGCCCAGAAAAAATGGATGACCGCGTTTGGATTGGCGGCAAAGTCCCGGCCCTTTTTGCTTTCGTAGTTGGTGAAAAAAACAAAGCCGTTCGCGTCAAACCCCTTGAGCAACACGATCCGAGACGAAGGCGACCCGTCGGCCCCGACGGTCGAAAGGGTCATAGCGGTCGGATCCTTGATCTCGGCCTTGAGCACGTCGTTCATCCACGCGGCAAACTGCTCAAACGGGTCGGCCGAGACCGACGCTTCGTCCAGAGAGCTTTGTGAATAGTTTTGCCTTAAAGCGGCGAGGTCCGCGTTTATCATCGCTTTAGATCATGTGAACGAACAGGCCGTCTTTCAATTTCGGCTCGAACCAGGTCGATTTTGGCGGCATGATCTCGCCCATGTCCGAGACGGTAAAAAGGTCGGCCATCGTCGTTGCAAACATCGAAAACGCGACTCCTGCCTCGCCCGCATTGACCATTCGCTCCAACTCCGCCGTCCCGCGTGCTCCGCCGACAAAGGCGATGCGGTCGTCGGTTCGCGGGTCGCCGATGCCGAGGACGGGTGTCAGTAAGTAGTTCTGCAAGATGCTGACGTCGAGGCCTTGGATCGTATCGAGTTTGCCAGTCTCTGCCGCATTAAACCGCAGCTTATACCACGCGCTGCCGATGTACATGGCAAACTCACCGCGATTTCGAGGCTCCTTCTCGATGCTTTCGTCGCTGACGATAAAGCTGTCGCGGATCTTGTCGAAAAACTCCGCTTCGCTCAGGCCACCCAAGTCCTTAACGACGCGGTTATACGGTAAAATGCTGAGGTCCTCGGCTGGGAACATCCCGGCGACGACGTAGTTGTATTCTTCCTCGCCGGTGTGTTCCCGGTTAGCCGCGCGACGCGTGTCGCGCGCCAGCTTGGCGCTTTCGGCACGATGATGGCCGTCCGCTATATAGATCGCCGGCAGCTCGCAAAATGCGTCAATCCACGGCCCCGTTTCCGTCACACGCCACACCTTTTGCCTGACGCATTCCGGGCAGCCAAAGTCATATATCGGCTCTTCCCCAACCGCGTCGGCGATCAATTCCTCGATCGTGTCCGTATTGCGAAACGCGAGAAAGATGAGCCCCGTCTGGGCTTGCGTTGCGAGCATGTGGCCGGTACGGTCGGCGACCTTGTCGGGCCTCGTCTTCTCATGCTTTTTAATCACGCCGCCGTCGTAATCGTCGATCGAGCAGCACGCGACGAGACCCGTCTGGGTGTGATCGGCGGTCGAGAGTTGGTAAACATACACGGCGGCTTCGGTGTCCTGAACCAAAATGCCGTCTCTGATAAACTGCTCCAGATTTTGCCGCGAACGCTCAAAAACGCTGTCAGCATCCGGCTGCGTTCCTTCGGGAAACTCACTCTCGGATCGCGTGACACGCAGAAAGCTGTCCGGATTGTGTGCGATAGTCGCTCTCACCTCCGAATCGTACGGGACGTCGTAAGGCACGCACGAAATCTGTTTCGCTTTATCGGGCGCGGGCCGCAGAGCCCTGAATGCCTTGATTATTGCCAATTTATTACTCCTGGACTGACTAATTCGCCGGTGTTTGACTGCCTCTGATGATATCGTCAAGCCTTTTATCGTTGTCCTCGATCTCCTTCAGCATCTGGTCGGCGTAGCCCTGCTTGTCGATCTTCCAGACGCCGTCCTCGCGGACGAAGGGCACCGTTTCCCACGACCCGTACGAATTCTTCACCTGCAACGTCGCCTTCTCGCCATCGATCTTTTCATTGCGGTATTCGACCGATTTTTGATTTTCGCCGAACAGCGTCTCGCGTTTTACGATGTCGTCGACGTTGACGCCCTGTGCCTTGGCCTCTTTCTCGTGCATTTTGATCGTTGCATTTGAGAGGAGCAGCTTCATCGTCGTCGTGTCTTTTGCCTTGATCGCCTTGGTGTATGTTTTAAAAGTTTGAAGCGGTGACGAAGGCTCACCAGCCGCACACGCCGCCAGCGAGATAAGCGAAAATATCAGAATTCTTGACCAAATACGCATTTTACGGATACCTTTAACAGAGAACTCAAAACCCTAAGTATAACGTAAAACCTATTGTCAGAACCACCTGCGTCAGCGGGTGGGCGATCTTGTCAGAACCGGGAGCAGTAGCGACTGGATTCCTGAATCGCCTAGCCCGCGATATGATGGAAATATGAAACGTGAAATTCTCAACCCCGACGAACTATCCGCCGCCCTAAAAACCCTCGACGGCTGGACCGCTGTCAGTACCGGGAGCGGTAGCGACGGGGTTCCTGGCCTTTCAGTCCTCAAAAAACGTTTCGCTTTCCCAAACTTTGCCGAAGCGCTCGATCTCGTAAACCGCGTCGGAGTCCTCGCCGAGGCGGCGGATCATCATCCCGACATAACATTCGGCTGGGGCTACGCCGAGATCGCCCTGACAACCCACGACCGCGGCGGCATCACGGACGTTGACATTGCGCTTGCGAAACAGATTAGTCAGATAGGACTTTAAGAATGTCTATTCTTCGTCCAACTAAAGCAGGGTTAATTTGCGGATCAACTTTAAAGTTAAATATAGGTGAAACGGGTCATCATTTAGCTCTCTAAACCCAAACTTTGAGTAAAAGTCTTTTGCCCGTTCATTTTTGGCATAGATTTCGACGGCGTAAATGCCTAATTGATCAGCGAGCTTGACCGAACGTCGTAAGGCGTCCAGCACTAGCAGTACACCCAGCCCCTGTCCGCGAGAGGTTTTATCAACGGCCAGTCTTCCCAGATGAACGATCGGAACTGGATAACGCGGTAATTTCTCGGGCAAGTTGTCGAAAGCAATGGAACCGCTTGAAATGGTGTAGTAACCGCAGACCTTACTCTCGCCCGACAAGGTCGCTACAAAAGTTTTGCCCAACCCGCGAATATTATTTTGCCGTGCAAAATTTTTCAAAAAATTGTTGAGGATCGGCTCTCCACAGTCGAACGATTCACGATCATGCTCTTTGTTTAGAGCCTCAACAATGTAACTCATTTACTGATGACCCGCCGTTTATAGTCTTCGACGGCTTTGAGCAACGCTTCATTCGGCTCAATATCTTCGTCCAGCATTGC
>JAYVDQ010000149.1:0-4957 GCA_043749325.1 Chloracidobacterium sp.
CTGGACCTTCTTCCCGTCAAAGCTCGTGTACCAGATCTCTTCGGGCTCAGTGAGATTCAGCTTTGAAAACAGAGCTTCATTAATATGTGTAATCTGCCTCGGCTGACCGCCGCGATCGAGCGTATATAGATCTCCTATCCTCGTCGGCGTCGAAACCGAATAAACCATCTTGGAACCGTCGGGCGTTGACCGAAATCCCGAAACTGACTGGTGGCCGTTCGTGATATCAGTCTCCTTGCCGTTTGCAGCGTCAAAACGGCCGAGATTTGCCTGGCCCTGTTTTGCATAGACCGTAATTATGCTCTTCCCATCCGGTGTCCATATCAAGCCACCGCCACCGCCCGCTCGCGGCGGAGCGTTGTCGCCGCCGACGCCCGAAGCAACGTCGAAATCGAAATTGGTCGTCAGATTCTTAGGCTGTGCCCCCGACGCGGTGTCGATCACCCACAGGTCAGGCTGTGTGTATGACTGAATCGGCTTATTCGGCGACGCGACGAACGCAAGTTGCTTGCCGTCAGGGCTGAGCGAATAACCGCCGCTGTTCATGTCAAAGGCGGTCAGTTTTACCGGCGTGCCTCCGGCCGCAGACACTGAGTAAAGCTCGGTCTGGCCCAGTTCAAAATAAGCCTCGACTACGTGCCGCGACGTAAAGTAGATCTGCGAACTGTCACGTGACCAGACAAATTCGCCTTCGCTAAAATCGCCACTCGTAATCTGCTTCGGCGTCGGCTTGTCCTCGGCTGTTCGCGGTGCCGCGATTACCCAGAGGTGGTTCGGGTGGCTGTTCTCCGTGTATCCGGCTCCGTTTGACCGGTAAGCGGCCCGCGTGATAACGCGAACATCGCTGTCGTGGCCGTCCGCGGGCGTCGGAGCCGGTTTGCCTGACCGGGCGATCTCCACGGCATTCTGGCCGTTTCCGAACGCGATCCATTTCCCGTCCGGCGACCATATCGGCCCGCCGGCGCCACGCGGCACGCTTGTAAATTGAAAGGCATCCCCGCCCGACATCGAGAGCATAAAAAGCTGCGGCGTATCAGGCCGTCCGTCCTTTTCGGTAACCCGGACAAACGCGAGGTATTTGCCGTCAGGCGACCAACGCGGCGTCGTGTCGCGAATGCCGCTTGTAAGGCGGTGCGGCTCGTCGCTGCCGACGGTCGAAACGCTCCAGATCGACGTCTCATAGCCATCTCGTTTAGCGCTAACAGTGACCTTGACAAATACAGCGGTCGAACCGTCGGGCGAGATCTGCGGGTCGCCGACCCAGTTGAAATCGAAAAGGTCCTTTTCGGTAATGCTCCGCTTTTGCGCGGACGCCGTTACGGCAAATACAAGGACAACTATTGACAGTCGAACAAAGAGTTTTCGCATGCAGCCTCCAGGTTTGGATTTAGTTCGGAATTAATACGGCTAGGTTAGCAGTTTGTTTATTCTTTTCAAATTTTGCACACACCATTCATGTTCCTGCGTGACACGCCTCTTGTCAGAACTTGGAACGGTAGTGACCGGATTCTTCTTGTCGCCGTAAATGTCAGAGACATGCATCTATGAAACCTTTGCTGAGGGAAAATCTCTCAACTGCTCTATCCATTGCGGCCGGCGATCAGGGTTTGGTGCTCGCGGCCTCAAGTTCCTTTAGCAACTCAGCCGGGCTCCAGTCATTGCCGGTGTATATTTTGGTCACCTTGCCGTCCGGGCCGATCACGGCTGTGCGGAGCGAATGGTTGATCTGCGTTTTATCGTTGGCATCGACCTCGTAACGAAGGCCAAAGAAATCAGCGATCTTTCGCACCTCCGCGTCGGGCCCGACGGCCAACTGCCAGACAGTGAAATCCGGTTTCGCGCCTTTTCCGAGGTAGCCAAGGCCGTATGCTTTCAGTTTTTCGGGCGTGTCGTTTGCCGGGTCGAACGAGATGCTGAGCAGGCGGTACTTGTCTCTTAGATCCGGGTCTGCATTGAAATGGTTGGCGAGATCGCTGAAATTAACCGACATCCGGATGCAGTAATCGGGCAGCGGACATTTAGCATAAATAAAGGTGATCGCGAGCGCCTTGCCGCGAAAATCTTTCAATGATATTTTTTTGCCGTCCTGATTCGTAAGCGAAAAATCAGGAACCTCTTGTCCGACCTGAGCAAAATTCCCGTTTACAGGAACGTCGGCCTGGCCGGGTTTGGGGGCGGCGGAGATGACTATATTTTCGAGCCAAAACGGGTCTTTTCCCGCATTGTCCACGACCAGATCGGCCGTGATCTCGGCTCCCGTGTCGAGTTCGCTCCAAACGCCATCGGCGGCGTGGACGGGAAACTCCATCGTCATCGCCTCCATGTAGCCCTCGACGGCTTCGTGGTTAACCATGACCTTTTTGGTCAATTTATTGGCACTTGTGACCCTGCCTTTTAGCTTGTAATGTTTGGCTGTATTGGACGCTTGGTTAGAATTGACGGCAGGTTTGCAGGCGGTGAAAAGTAAAATTAAAGATAAAAACAAGATTAAATAACGCATATTTGTCATTTTGACGGATGAACCAACTGGAGCCCAAGCATCCCTGCTTGCAAAGATTGCGAAGCAATCTGAAAATGCGAAATCGATTATTTACCGATTTCTAAACGCTTCCGCGTTTATGGCAAGCAGGAACGCTTGCTCTCCAGTCATCGCGGGCGCAGATTCTCGGCGTAAAGGAATTGGTACATCCGGTAATTAGCCATCACGCGGTAAACGTAATCTTTTGACTGGGCAAACATTATCTCCGGCACGTACCGCTCGGGCAAATTAGACCTGGACCGCGCGAGCCAGCGTTTCATATTATCGTCGCCGCCGTTGTAGCTCGCCGCAACCGCGTCAGGCTGGTCTGGAAATACCTTGAACAGGTCGGCGAGATATTGGGCGCCCAAAAGAATCGATGTTGGCGGATAATAGAGCTCGTCCTGTTCGAAATTATCACGGCCGAGTTCGCCGCTTACCCTTACGGAAGTCGTCGCAATAAATTGCAAGAGTCCTCGCGCCGCTGCATATGACTTTGCGTCCGGTTGAAAACGTGATTCCTGTAGCATGATCGCGAGCATGAGACGCGGATCGACCTGGCGGCCGGGGGCAAAATGCAGCAGGGAATATTGATAAACAGCCGGGTAGAGCAATTCGAGCTGGCCGCGTGGTATCAGTTCGACGGGGTAATCCGCCGGGACCTTTTTCCACAATGGCTCCATAAACGCGATCGCTTTGTCGCCTCGTGCCCCGCGAAGATAATAAGTAGCAAGCCTGAATGCTTTGTCATCAGAGCCTTTAGCCACATTAGGCATCGCGGCTTCGAGTTCGGGCGCTGCCTCATCCATTAAACCGAGGAACGAAAGCCGGCCGGCAATTGTGTTGTTCGCCGGTGATAGATCTTTTTGGACTTTTTCCACCAATTGAAAGTCTCGAATGGCCGAATATTTGGGCAATGTCTTGATCGCCGCTTTTAATACCCCGAGAGCTTTTTCACGCACCTCGGGCGTATCGGTTAGCCGCAGCAATGTAGTGGCATTTTGACGGCGGGCGTCGGCGTCTTTTGCTTTCAGGCCGGTCGCAAGCGCTCCGACCTTTTGCGAAATGAATCCACCTGCCGTCTCGTCTTTTCCGAGGCTCCGCAGCCGTTCCGTCGCCCGCCAGCCGTAATATTCATTGCGGCCATCAGCAATAGAAAGATAAACGTCGATCGCTTCGGCGTACCGTTTCATCTGTTCGAGGACGAACGCCTTGAGAAAAGTGATCTCGGCCCCGCTCGTGCCTCCCGGAACACTTGCACCGCCAAGATCGGCAAAAGATCGCAGCCGGTCGAGATCCGAGAGAGCATTTTGCCAATCGTCTTTTACGATATAAATCCGCGTCTCGGCAAAGATCGCGACAGCCTCGGTCACTTTGCCCTTAAACACTTCCTGAGCTTTCGCACACCATTTCAAGGCGTCCTGATCTTCGCCCTGATCGCGCAGGATATCGACGATGTTGAGATATGCCCGGTCCAGTTTTTCATCGCCAGGATATTTTTCGATAAATTTCTGATAACGCTTGATCGCCTCGCGCGACTTGCCGACGCGGGCGTATGCGGCGGCGGCCTGGAGCAAAGCGTATTTCGCCGTCGAGCATTCAGGATACTGCTCCTGAACGCGTTCGTACCACGTTAAAGCCTCGACATAATTCCCCTGCTGCGCATAACCTCGACCGATCTGAAAGGCGGCTTCTGCCGCACTTGCGCTGTTTGGGAATGTTCCGATGATAGCCTCGTAGTGCAGTTTCGCATTGGCAAAATCGCGGTTGAATTGATAGATATTTCCACGCCGCAAATGCTCCGATTCCGCGAGATCAGGAGGCTTGTTTCCAAAATTATCCGCGCCGCCATCCATAACATCGAGCGCGTTTGCCGACGTCTGTGCAACGTCATCGGGCTGCTCCGGATTGGGCAAGTGATCGATCAGATTGGCGAATATTTCGCGCGCCCGGGCTGTTTGGCCGCTATTGAGATAAGCTTTGCCAAGCAATGCCTGAATCTCCCGCGCATAAGTATTGGCCGCCGTTCTTGCCGTTGGTCTGTCAACGGTTTGCGGTGACCGGCCCGTCAAAATACGTATCGTTTCACTGTAATTTCCTTTTTCAAAGCTATTTCCCGCCATTCGGTCGTAAGCCGATCCCGCGAGTAAGCTGTCCGGGGAAAGCAACAATATCTCCTGCAGATATAGCCGCTCAAGCATCAGATTGCCGGTCGAGCGGGCGATCTGAGCCATATGACCAAGGGCATACGCGCTCAAATCGGATTTACGGCTCTTGACGCTTTGATAATTGGCCATCGCGAGCGCCAGTTTGCCGTCCGATTCCGCCATGCGGGCAAGTAGATAATCGTAATTATTAACTTCAAATGCCTTAGGGTCGTTTTTCTTTAAGCCCTGTAGTTGGGTAATAGCGGCGGTGTAGTCGCTGGAATTGACCAGA
>JAYVDQ010000150.1:0-7356 GCA_043749325.1 Chloracidobacterium sp.
GAGGGCCGAAAGCTTGTGATCGCCGATTATTCGCAGATCGAGCTGAGAATACTCGCCGATTTTTCGGACGACGCGAACTTTATCAGGGCCTTTGTCTCGGGTCAGGATTTTCACGCCGCGACCGCCGCACAGGTTTTTGGCATCAAGACAGAGGATGTCTCGGCCGACCAGCGTTCGTTTGCCAAGCGGCTCAATTTCGGAGTGGTTTACGGTCTGGGCGCGTCGCGATTTGCGATGATGACCGGCATTTCGAACACACAGGCCGAGGACACGCTGCGGCGGTATTTCGCAACCTATCCGAAGATGGACCAGTGGCTCCGCAACGCCGCGAAAAATGTCGTTACCGAACGCTGGACGCGTTCAGGCTCGGGGCGGATGGCGAGGTTTAACTTTGACGAGAACGATCGGTCCTCACTCGGTGCCGCCCAGCGTTACGCTAAAAATATGCCGATCCAGGGCACGTCCGCCGACATTCTCAAACGCGCGTTACGCTTGCTGCACGAAGACATCCGCCCGACATCGGCAAAGCTCGTGAACATCGTCCACGACGAGATCATCGTCGAATGCGACGCAGCCGAGGCCGAGCACACATCGCAGATACTCGAATCCGCGATGCTCCGTGCGGGCAGCGAATTCGTCAGCAAGGTCCCGGTCAAGGTGGATATCCATGTCGCCGATGAGTGGACGAAATAGTGGTACTTAGTTATTCGGCATCGGCAAACGTTCGAAGCCTGTCACGGATATCATCACGAACCCGGCGAAAGGCCGTGAGTTTTTCCTCGGATGTTCCTTCAACAGCAGCCGGATCGTCGAAACTCCAATGAAGGCGTTCCGCGTTGCCGGGAAAAACTGGACAGCTTTCTTTCGCGTTATCACAAACTGTAATGATGTAATCAAACTCTTGCGAAACAAACTCATCAACCGATTTTGAGCGGTGAGAGCTTATATCGATGCCGATCTCACGCATGGCCTCGATTGCTTCGGGGCGAACATGCGACGGGGCGACACCGGCGCTTTCGACCTCGAATTTGTTCGCGGCGATGTCTCGCAGCAGCCCTTCGGCCATTTGGCTTCGGGCCGAGTTTCCTGTGCAGAGAATCAAGACTCGTTTTTTGTCGTTCATATATTTTCTTGTTTTGTCGGGATCAACCAGCGGAAAACGAAGGTGGCTGCCACTGCTCCGAACAATTGAGCGACGACAAACGCCGGAGCGTCCGCCGGGCGAATACCGGCGAAGGTATCGCTCAGAGAGCGGGCGATCGTGACCGCAGGGTTTGCAAACGACGTCGATGACGTAAACCCAGACGCTGCCATGATATACGCAGCGACAGCGAACGGGATAACCACAGCTTTTTGCAAACGCGAGCAGCCGTGAATGACAGCGACCAGGCCGAATGTGGCGACAAATTCGCCAAGCCATTGCGACGGGCCCATGCGTATTTTCGTTGATGCAAAAAACACGGGCAAGTCGAACATCAGATTTGCAAGACCGACGCCGAGCAACGCTCCGGCGAGCTGGGCGACCACATATAGTGCGGTGTCGCGCCAATCAATTTCACCAATCACCGCAGCCCACAACGTCACCGCCGGGTTGAAATGGGCTCCTGAAACCGGAGCAAACGTCAATATCAACACGACGAGAGCCGCACCGGTCGCGAGCGTGTTTGCGAGCAGGGCGATTGCCGCGTTGCCGCCTGCGAGCCGCTCGGCCATGATGCCAGAGCCGACGACCGCGGCAAGCAAGCCCGCCGTTCCCAGAAATTCAGCAGCAAGCCGCCGCGATATATTTGCTTTCATTTTCTAGATTTACCGGAGCCGCGTTTCAGCACAGAACCGTCCATCCAAATTTACCAGTCCGTTCATTCTTTTTGATCACAAAAACTTCCCAATCGGTTTCAAAGAGCCGTCCGAAAAACTTTTTGTCGGATTCGGCCTTGCACGCGCTGCGGATGGGACAGCTCGGATCGATAAATTTTCGTCTAAGGTCTAATGAACTCATATCGCCACCCGGTTAACAACAAGCTGTCGGAACCACTTCCCTTTTTCCATCAACCCCGACAAATGTGGGTATGCAGCATGTTTTGTCGGACGCACCCTGAATTTCCTCGGACAGATTGTCTTCGAGGACGACGAAAACTTCCCATTCGTTGCCGTCGGGGTCGTGAACCCACGCCTTGTCCTGCAGCGCGTAGCAGCATGTCGTCTGCATTTCTTCACGCGGGGCGAGGCCCTCGGCTTCCCATCGGGTTTTCATCGCGAGTACATCGTCCGTTCCAGCGACCTGAATGCCAAGATGAGACAATGCACCGCTGTCCGTAAACGGAACCTGATTGAGCGTCAGATTGAGCGGCGGATTTTGCACGTCAAACTTTGCGTAGCCTGTGCGGACCTTGCTCGCCTCGATGCCAAGCATCTTTTTGTAAAAGCCAAGACTCTTTTCGACATCGCGGACATTGAGGGCAAGATGTGCTTTTTAATGTATTAATTGCGGTCATGATATTTCTCCTTTCCAAGATGGTTCAATTACGTCTATGCATAATTGTATTCCCAGAATACACACGGCTTTTCAATTATGTCAAGCCATAATTGTAATGTGATATAATTATTTTGGATATGGGAAAGGAAGATAATTTCGAACCGGAGCTGTTTTTTGCGGCGTTGGCCGATAAAACAAGGCTGCGGCTGCTAAATCTCATGCGTGAAGGCGAGGTGTGCGTGTGCTTTTTTGCCGAGGCCCTCGGCACCAATAACCCGAAGATCTCTCGCCATCTGTCCTATCTAAAACGCGCGTCGCTCGTCACGGGCCGGCGTGACGGCAAATGGATGCACTACTGCATAAACGAACCCACGGACAAAAATGCCCGCGAGATCTTTGCCGCGACGATGAAGATGCTGGAGACCGACAAGCAGATGGAATCTGACCGCCAGAAGCTCGTCGATGTCTGCTGCGCACCAGCGGGCCTGGTCACAATAACAAAAAGCTAGTTCTCCGATATGCGAAACGTGCGAACTTTTTACCTACCGGTAGCGCGCTTTGTAATCTGCCGACTGCGAACGGGCCTTGACACATTCTCCTCGTTGCGAAGATATCGAAATCTCTAAAATCGCCTGTATGCGGCTGGCATTGCCCGAGCGTTTGGCGATTTCGCGCTCGGCCGTCGCCCAGGTTAAGATATCCCGGCATCCGCTCGAGTCCATCACCACCCGAGGGTTTTTCTGTAGCTCCTGCTGAATTTCGCTGATCCGGTTCTGGACATCGGCGCTGTCGACCGCATTCGGGGCGAGCGTAAGATAATTATTTGCATGGTTCACCGCGGGGATAAGCTGATCGTCCGCTTCGTACAACAGAGAAAGGTTGTAATTGAGATTTGGTGAATTGGGCGCCAGATTGTTTGCTTGCTGAAGCATCATTAACGCTCCGCTAATGTTTTGCTGCTGCACCATTGATTTGGCCTGTGTAAAGTAATTCGCGACAGCACTGCCGCCCCCTGCAAAATCGAAATCCTTCAGCAGACTCGGCAGCATTGCCAGATTGAAAGCGCGAATGATCTCGCGCGGATCGGCCGCCGAGGCCGAGAACGTGCGTCCGCCGGTCATTGTTGCCAAATTACTCAAATCACCCTGCGCCTGTTGATTGCTGCCGACATCAAAGCCGATGGTGCTGACGGGGATATTGCTGGAACGGATCGCGGCGGCGGCCTGCGGCTGTTTGTCGCGGCAGGAATCCCCGCCATCGCTCATTAAGATCAAATTGCGACTCTTTCCCCGTCCATTCTTTTGCGCGTAAACAATTGCTTCGGCGGTCGAGATGTACATAGGCGTACCGCCGCCGGGCTGCAAGCTGCCGATCGCCGCCAGCAGAGTATTCACATCGGTCGTAAACGGAGCGGCCACGTGCATCGCACCTCCACCGCAATCACCGTCAAAATTCAGTATCGCGATTTCCGTTGTCTTACTGACCTGACGCGCGGCCCGTTTTGCAGCATCTTTTGCCTGATTGATCTTGTTGTTTTCGGACATGCTGCCCGACGTGTCGATCAACAACACAATAGACGCGGCGATCTGAGCCTTCTTACCCTGAGTGATCGCATTTAATCGCTGCCGTATCTGTTCCATTTGCTGGCGCTGCTGTAGGCACTTCGGAGCTTCCTGATCGGCTTGGGTAAGGAGGTTCATTGACTGCTTGACGAGAGCAGCGACGTTATTAGTATCCACCGGCTCGGTCGTCGACGCAGTGTCGGCCTGCGCGGCGGTCACGTCAGCCTGTTTTATCAGGTCTATGGCCCGTCGTTCGCGATTCTGCAACTCTGCCATCTTTGGCACATTAACGTCGATCCAATCCGTTATGTACTGCTCCCGCGGTTTGATCCGCGTGATGTCTCCTATGATGCGGACTGCCTCTTTGTAATCGCATTTGCTCGTGGCTTGTTCGACCTGCTCGGTAAGGGCGATAAAGCTTTTACGCAGTTCGAGTTCGGACGACAGCTTATTGATCTGATCCAGCAGGCACGGAGGAACCCCGGTAACTCCGCGCGCCTGCCGGAGCGAGGCCAACGCCCCATCTATGTCCTTGCGCTGAATGGCCTCCATCCCGGTACGCAAATATTGTCGTGCTTGATGTTGGGCCTCGGCCTGCTGCTTTAATTTAGCAAGATTACTTGCAAGCCACGGACGGTTGGGATCGTTCTTTTGCAGCCGTTGAGCGACACTAAGAGCTTCTTCGTATTCGCAACCGGCGATCTGCGTCCCGATCTCGTTTTCCTCATTTTTCAGCTCTTCTTCTATCTTCTGCTGGGTCTGCAAAATTGTCGGGTCCTGTTTGCATCGCGGGTCGGCCCCGGCGAGCAATTGTGCCGCCTTCGCCGCTTCACCGGCATTAATGAGTTCCTGTGCTTTTCCAACCACTAGCTTGCAATCCGCTGCGGCACGCACCGAAAAACTAACACTGTCGCTCCCCGGACGCCCCTGGTCGAGTAAGAGGTTTGCCCCGATCCGATAGCTTCCTTCGACATTGACATCCACTTTCACGCTTGTCTTGCCTACAAACAACGGATGAGTTTCGTCAAACGTCAACTTCTTCTGATCCAATAGTTTTTCTTGTCTTGTCCCATTCGGCCCGGTGATATCCACCGGCAGGTCAACAACAACATCCTTTCCGGCCACACCGGCCACGGCATACGTGATCTCGACCGTCGTCTGGTCATTGAGCTTAGGGTTCTCCGGCTGTACCTTCATATCGACGATAAAGGCCTGTGCTCCCTCATAATCCTGTTCAGCCAGGCTCTTTAGCGCTGTGGCCTGTCCCTCGGTGGACAACAGGGCGTTCCTGCTTTCACGTTCAGCCTGCTTGAGGACGCTTTCCATTTCCTTTGACATTCCCTCAAACCAGTCGGCTTTCGCCCGGTCGCGAATACGCTGCCACACCTTTCCGTCACGGAATGCATACGCACCGGGGCCGGTCACATCGATCTCGTCCTGTACCCGCGCTTTAAATTGCTCGATTGCCGCTTCGACTTCTTTTGCCGTTTTAAAGCGCTCGTGGAGCGTGGCTCGTGTGAGGCCTTTGCCTTCGACATCGAAAAAGCTTGAGAACTGCGTTCCTTTCGGAACGAATAAGCCCTGATAAGAGCTGCCGGGCTCAAGGTAGAGAACGCGCACCCATTCGTCACGGGTGAGATAATCGAGGAACAAATTTCCACCGACGTAAACGATGCCTTTTACAACGTGAAAGACGATCACCGGCCAAAAAACGGACGTGTAAGCATGAAGGGCTAAAGTAAGAGCGGGTGACCACGTAGAAGCAGCCATCAGGACTACGGCAAACGAACCCTGTAAACCAACAATGGCCAGGCCGGTTTGCCAGCCGTGGTCATACCAGCCAACCGCTCCGTCAACGAGGATCGGACCAAAGAGCGCGGCTGCGTCGCCGGCTCCCATTTCCTTTATTCCATCAAGAAAGCTGACCTCGGGCTTCTTTATTATGAAGTCCTTCAGAGTCCGAAGAAACGCCCGCGTCTTTATCACGGATAGTCGCTCGCTTAGCGACAAGCCCGTTTGCGGACCGTAAAGTGCCTCGCCCCGCGCTTTTTGAAGCTCGAAGAACCGGTCGCGAATCAATTTTTCAAGGATCGCCGCCTGGCGAGCGTCGGGTATCTCGGGATAGTTACGCCGCAGAAATTCGGGGTTGATCTTCTGACCGATCTTCTCTTTAAGAACCGTTTCATTTAGGTCAAACAGAACGACGTATTCGCCGGCGTTGCCGATCCGCTGAAGCTCCGGCGGAGTGCGTTCGGCGATGATCTCTTTTAGGAACGCGTTCTTGGTCTCAAGCTTTTTGACACTCTGCTTTTTGGCGGGTGAATTGTTTGACGAGCTTTTATTAAGCTCTTCTTCGAAGGTCGGGCCGGATGCTCCGCCGGAATTGTTCCCTCCATTATTTCCCCCATTATTACCACCGTTGTTACCACCGCCGCCCGCCCCTCCGGGACCACCCCCACGGGGGGGAGGAGGTTCAAAAAAACGTATGCTTGGTATTTCACTACCGTCAAGCGCGACCCGCATGCCCTTGCCGCCCTGGTTGCGTGCTTGAAAGACAATAGGCTCTGCGTCCGAGGAAGCTCGCAATCTGGCTATGTAATCCTTGAGTGTTAGTTGACGCTCCGCTCCCTGCCATTTCTCGACAAACCGCGGGGTCTTACCGCCCGGACTATTGTAGTCCTGCACATTCTCGAAATTCATGACCCACGTGCCATCGGGCTTGGCCTCAAAGAAACCACGCACATATCCCGACCCGTTATCAGCGTCAATCAATTCGGCAAGCAATGGGTGGATCGTTGTACCAACAGCCATGTGCCCCGTCTCCGGATTTACGATGAATCTGAAAGTCTGGCCCTGTCGGAGTAGTCCGTCAAGATTTCCAACAACCCTGAGGCCCTGGGCCTTGCCGGTAGCGGAACCGAATAGTAAAACCGCCAAGAGGACGAAGGTAACAAAGCCTGCCGCTTTACATTCGGTCTTGCGGGAGACTAAAGATTTTATGTATCGCCTCAACTCGGTCATAGCTTCACTCCTAATTTCTTAACGGCGGAACTCTGTTGATACTTATCGATATGGGTTCGCGATTCATCCCGGCGGTAATATTCCGCGTCCGGAAACATTTTGTTTCTGTTGGCCGGGAACCAATCTTGCTTTGATCTTTTTGAAATCCTCGCTGTCCGCGCGAAATTCGCGCCCGTCGGCCGGAAAACTATCAAGGTAATCCATGACGTAATTTGCACGATCCAGCAGCGGCGGGTGAGTGCTCAGGAATTTCGGCGGTTGTTTGCCACTCGATTTGCTCATCTTTAAGAAAAACGA
>JAYVDQ010000151.1:0-4265 GCA_043749325.1 Chloracidobacterium sp.
GGGTTGAATTTGCCCTCAAGTTCAGCCTTCGAGCGGGCGACCTTGCGGCAGACCTTGCCTATCTCACGTTCGAGCTGACGCAACCCTGCTTCCCGGGTGTATTCGCTGATGGTTTTGGCGAGTGCTTTTCGGTCAAATTTGACGTCGTCCTTCACCAGGCCATTTTCCTCGACCTGTTTCGGGACAAGATGCCGTTTCGCGATCTCCAGCTTTTCTTCTTCGGTATAACCAGACAACGAGATCGTCTCCATTCGGTCGCGCAAGGCGGGCTGGACCGTGTCGAGAATATTCGCCGTCGTCATAAACATCACATTCGACAGATCAAAAGTGACGCCGAGATAATTGTCCCGAAACGACGAGTTTTGCTCCGGATCGAGCACCTCGAGCAGCGCACTCGACGGGTCACCGCGAAAATCGGCCCCCACCTTGTCGATCTCGTCGAGCATGATGAGCGGATTATTCGTCCCCGCTTGCTGTATCGCCTGAATTATTCGGCCCGGCATTGCCCCAACATATGTCCTGCGATGTCCGCGGATCTCGGCTTCGTCGTGCAAGCCGCCCAGGCTCAGCCGCACAAATTTGCGATTCAACGCCCTCGCGACCGAGCGGCCAAGCGAAGTTTTACCGACTCCCGGAGGGCCGACAAGACAAAGAATCGAGCCCTTTGGTTTTTCACGAAGCTTTCTCACGGCGAGTGATTCGACGATGCGTTCCTTGACGCGTTCCAGGCCATAGTGGTCATCGTCCAGTATTTTCTCGGCCTTTTTTAGATTGAGATTGTCTTTTGACGCTTTCGACCAAGGCAGGTCCGTCATGATGTCGAGCCAATTTCGCAGCGTTGCTGTCTCAGCGGTGTCGGGATGCATGCGTTCAAGTTTTTTGAGCTGACGCAGGCTCTCTTCCTCCGCATTTTCCGGCATTTTCGACTTTAGTATTTTGTCGCGATACTGCTCGATCTCCTCGTAAAGCTCATTGCCCTCGCCCAGCTCTCCCTGGATGGCCTTTAATTGCTGGCGAAGAAAATATTCACGCTGCGACCGGTCGATATCGGACCGGGCCTGCGTATTTATCTCTTGCTGCACGGTAAGAACGTCGATCTCGCGGCTCAAAAGATCATTGACTCGCCGCAAACGCGGTACTGGGTCGGCAATATCTAAGACGCTCTGCGCGTCCTCGACCTTGAGTTCGAGATTCGACGCCGCAAGGTCGGCGAGGCGGCCGGCATCGTCGAGATTGGCAATGATCGCGAGGACCTCGGGTGAGATATTTTTACCAAGGCTCCCGGCGCGTTCCATTGAGCCGCGCACGTTTCGAACAAGTGCCTCCACTTCAAGTGAATTCTCGGGAGCAAGCGGCTCCGAGATTGGCGTGACGCTTGCCTTAACATACTCGCCGCCGCCGGCAACCGTATCGACAAAACTGCGTGAAAGCCCCTGAATAAGAATGCGGATGCGGCCATCGGGCAGTTTCAGCATTCGCATAATGATCGCGACAGTGCCGACCGTGTAGAGATCGTCCTGTTCCGGCTCCTCTTTATTTACATCCTTTTGCGAGACAAGCAGGATCATACGGTCGCCCTTTAGGGCCTCTTCGACGGCGCGGATAGAGCGGTCACGAGAGACAAACAGCGGTACGATCATGAACGGATAAATGACAATGTCGCGCAAAGGTAGCACCGGCAGATCAGGCGGGATCTGCATCATGGGCTCTATAATGTCTGATTCGGCCAGAGCGACCGGAAAGTCTTCGAGGTCAACCATAACCTTCTATGTTAGGCAAATTGGATGGAAAGGGCAAAAGGACGACGTAGTGAGAAAGGGACGGTGAGACGAGGGAAGCAGTCATCCCGGCGTCACCGCGTCTCTGAGTCGCCGCGTCCTATTTTTTCTTCTTTTTCTTGTCGGCGGTTCGGGAACCCACAAGGACCTTTAGCTCGGACATGAATTCGGACACGTCGGCGAATTCGAGATAGACCGACGCAAATCTTACATACGCTACCTTGTCGAGGGCTTTGAGGCGGCGCATGATGATCTTGCCTAGTTCGCTGGTCGCGAGTTCGCGGTCGAGCGAATCCTGCACGTTTTTTTCGACTTCATCGACGATGCCTTCGAGTTGGTTGGTCGATATCGGGCGTTTTTCGGAGGCTCGCAACAATCCCGAGAGGATTTTGTTTCTGTCGAAAAGCTCACGTTTGCCGTCTTTTTTGACGACCATGTATGGGATCTCGTCGATTCGCTCGTAGGACGTGAAACGGCGGCCGCAGCCGAGGCATTCGCGGCGGCGGCGGATGGAATCGCCGTCTTTAGATTCGCGTGAATCGACGACCTTATCCTCGATATGTGAGCAAAATGGGCAACGCATAATCAGTTGGCACTAGGCCGTAGGCAGTTGGCAGTAAACCGCCTTTTTAGTCTCAATTAGATCCTTTATCGGGGGTTGGTCGGCAGACCTACTGCCTACCGCCAACTGCCACTGCCTACTAATTTTCCGGCACGAAGTCCGGCGAATCCGATTCGATCTCGCGTTCGGCGTTCTCGCTCGAAAGCAGGCTTCGAAAACGTTCAAAACTGATATCGCCGTGGAAAAAGTAGTATAAACCAAAAACGATCGCCGGCGCGAAATAGACGAGGTGCATTATTATCGAAACGGCAAAGGCGGTTTCACGATCGACGGCTAAAAATATCAGGCTGCCCGCGGTTGCGGCGTGAAATGCACCGGCCGCCCCGCCCGGCGTCGGCACGAGCGAACCCAACGATGCGACACCCATTACAAAGGTCGAATCAAAAAAGGTCATCGGCAGGCCAAACGCACGAAGAACGAACCACGTCGGCACCGCGATCGACAGCCATAGCGCCAATGTCCAAAACGACGCCCAAAATATATCGCGAGGGCTTCGCAGAATGTTCAGCGAAGTCGCGAGCTGCTCCAGCAAGCTCAAAAAAATGGCACGGATACGGACCGGCACAAATTTACGCTTCGTCATGCGTTCGAACCACGCAATTATCACCGGCGCCCTAAAATGGTAAACGACCAGTGAAATAACCCCGAGAACCGTAACGGCCAGCATAATATTGCCGGCGATCTTGACCGAGGCAAAATCCGACTCGTGTCCCGCAGCAACCGTGAACCAGATAAGGCTTACGGAAAAAAAGCAGATCAACGAAGCAAGGTCGAAGACCCGCTCTACAAAGACGGTAACGAGAGCGGCGCCCGGCCGCACACGCCGGTCAAGCATCGGCAGCCACATCGGCCGCACGATCTCACCGGCCCGCCCAACCAGGAACATGGCCGCAAAACCGACCGTGGTCGTGGCAAAAAGGTCTCTGACATGAGATTCCGTAATAGGCCGCAGGAGCACCTTCCACCGCACCGCTCGCAGAAAATATCCAAAACAAATGATGAGCGTCGCCGCCGACAGATACCAAAGATTGGCCCTGCGAAGACTTACGCTGACCTCTTGCCAGTCCAAATTCCGGCCAAAAAACCAGAAAATAAAGACCGCGAACAGAAACAGGAGGATGAATTTGATGTATTTGCGCAAAGTGATTTATGTAGAGATCCGAATACGGCAATAAAGAGAAAAGATACCGTATTTTGCAGAAAAACCTAAATCGCGCGTCCGGGAACAACGATCTTACCGTTCCAAATGCAACCCAAAACGGACCAAAACGCGTCACAAACGTACCCGGAAGGCGCATTAACGGACCGCAATCTTTCACGTTTTGGCGCCGAACGCCTGTAGCCGGGAACATTCTCGTCCTGTGCGTCAACTCTTCAACTCGGCTCATTTCAGAAACATGATCATCGCATCGCCTGCATCGGCTAAATATGCGCTATCATTTTCTGTCTGGGTAAGCACATGACGACCACAGCTACAACAAAAGGACGGGTTGTAATACCTTCTTCGATTCGCCAAAAGCTAGGAATAAAGGCCGGAACGCGGATTCACATGGAACTCGACGAGGACAACGCCCGAATCATTCTCACGCCGATCACTCGCGAATATATACACAACCTTCGCGGGAAGTTTCGAGGGTTGGGGCTGCTTGAGGAACTTAAGGCATCGCGGGCTCGCGATCGGGAGCGTGAAGACAGAGAGCGCTAGCCTACTCGGGCGACCGCGAATTCAAGCAGCTCGAAAAAGAGATCGATATAGTCTGGCTTTAAAACCCTCACTCGTCGCATCGACCGCATCTCGCGTTCCGGCTTCGTCACTGACGGAGGCGACCGGGTTCATTCAAAAGGCCTCGTCACATCGACGGGGC
>JAYVDQ010000152.1:0-2497 GCA_043749325.1 Chloracidobacterium sp.
CGCGCCGGTGCCTTCCGGATTTGTCCGCACATTTACTTCATCGTAAGCGAATGACTCGAATTTTGTTTTTCCTGACCTGATCGATGCAAGCCTCTCCGCCTTGTTTTGAACCGAACCGTCGAGATTCACCAGCATATAATTGTCGTTGTAAATCTTGTCGAGCGTATCGGCGTCGTTTTTAGCTAATGCCGCCGCGACATCATTAACCATCTTTTTAATATCGGCCTCGATCGCTGCGGCATTAGCGGCCGGAGCCGCGTTTGCATTCGCCGCATTTGCATTATTGGCCGGTTTATTGCCGGTGTTTGCGGCCGGCTCGCACGCTATAAAGAATGACGCAACAATAAGCGTCATCGACGCAAGAAATATCTTTTTCATAATCATTGTCTCCTCAAAAAAGTTAGATGCTGGCCTTCGAGAACTCCGGTAAGTGGCGCATCACAGAACAACTGCCCTCTCGTTCCTTAATTAACTGAAATACTTGGGATTACGCGAGTAGTTATACGCGCGTAGCAAAGTTAAGTCAAGCAATATGTGAGATAAAATTTCGATGGCTCTTGGACGCGTTTCATCCAAAAAAAGCGTGCCAAGCATGCGATCATAACGTTAGCTACGCATGGAGCGAAGCGGAATGCGTAGTCAAAACGCACACATTAATCGAGTGTTTGCGACATGGCAAATATCGCGTGTTTCACACGCTCCATAATGATTTACTGACTACTACAGGTTTACGGCTTCGCCTTCACCCGTAGATAAAGCTATTGCGTCTGCTACTCAGACTTGATATAAATCTATTTTCCTATTTTCTTCAAACTTCCCTGCCCGCTGATCTGCCGATTGCCTCCGACGCGTTCCATCTGCGACATCGCTCTGAGCAGATTTTCGCCGAGCACCTTGCGGATCTCACCCTCGGTATAACCGCGTCTGAGCATCTCGTATGTGACCATCGGCAGATCTTCGGCGCCGTTCATTCCGGCCGGCAAAAATGGCACTCCGTCGAAATCCGAACCGATCCCGACGTGATCTATGCCGGCGACCTGCTTGATATGGTCGATGTGGTCGATGATACGCGTGTACGGGGTGATATAGATCGGGTTGGCATCTAACAGCTTTCGCTCGGCTTCGTTATAACCCTGAAAATTGTCTTTGAACTGGACTTTCAATGCGTCAATCTGCGGTTTCAGCTTGGCGGCCCGGTCGTTTTCCTCCTTATTTGTTCGAGCGTCGAGGAATGACGGATAGAAATTGATCATAATGACGCCGCCGTTTTTGGCGACGCGTTTTAGAACCGCGTCGGAGACATTTCGCGTGTGATCATTCAACGCTCGAGCCGAGGAGTGAGATGCGATGACCGGCGATGTCGAGATGTCGAGAACGTCATTCATCACTTTTTCTGACACATGTGAAATGTCGATGAACATTCCGAGACGGTTCATCTCGCGAACGACTTCCTTGCCAAAATCGGACAGGCCGTTATTTTTAGCCTCGTCATGATGGGCATCGGCCCAGTCGTGCGTAACATTATGCGTCAGCGTCATATAGCGAACGCCAAGACGATAAAATTCACGTAATGCAGACAGCGAATTCTCGATCGCGTAGCCGCCCTCGATGCCCATTAGCACACACATCTTACCTTTTTTCTTTGCGGCACGTATCTCGGCCGCCGTATCGCATCGCATAAGTTGATCCGGATATTTCTCCGTCGCTCGATACGTGACGTCGATCAGGTCCATCGCCCGACGCATCGCTCCGCCCGCTTTCAGCGTAGTGCCCGAGACGTAGATCGAGAAAAACTCGCCTGTAATACCGCTCGCCTTAAACCGCGACAGATCTGAGTGAAACGGATCTCCGTCGTCGTGAAATTTGCCAACACTAGACATCCCAAGATCATAATCCTGCTCCGCCATTGGCGTCGGGATGTCATTATGTCCATCGATGACGATCGCTTTACGATGAATAGCGAGGGCCTTCGCCCACAATTTAGGATCGGCGTCTTTTGGCATCGTTTGAGCTGATGCGGCGAGACTGAATGACAGGAGCAAGAAAAACGCGATTACTTTTTTCATATTTTTTTAGACCAAAGAATAGATTTTCCAGTAGTCTAGCCTGTTTCCCGATTTTAGGTAAGCAGCGGGAAGAAACGCCCTGATATTTTTCTACCTTTTGGTATCGGCGTCACTTCAACAATAACCGGCTTTCGACTCGAAAAAAAGGTAGCCACATCCCGCCCGAACATGGTAGTATGAATGGGCGTTAAAACAGATTTAACGCGACCACTTCGCGCTGCAATTGGTGTTTCCTCATCGCTCGCTCGTTTTAACTCGTTTATATAGAATATTTCAGCTTCAGGTTCGTGCCTAGCTTCCCACGAATGACTAATTCCCGAATATCAGACCGCCGCCGCTAATGGCAAGAAAATCAACCGCAAATAAAAAAGATCAGGCCGCCGAAAAAAGCTCCGTGCTCGCGCCAATAGGCGAAAGCACGTTTCAGAGTT
>JAYVDQ010000153.1:0-9345 GCA_043749325.1 Chloracidobacterium sp.
GCATCAGGGCACCGATCTCTTTGCTTGCGGCATTTCGTGTCTGGTTGATCTTGTCTGCCTCGCCAATCACGCGACGGCGCTCCGCGTCAAGCTCGACAAATTTATCAAGCGTTTCAGCCGGGGAATTGCGGTTTTTCAGGGCGGTCCGAACCGCGTCCAGATTTTCTCTTACAAAATTAAGGTCTAACATTTTTACTTACCAAATGTGCCTACAATGTTATCACACGCCTCTTTCGTCGCTGCTTAGTTTTCGAGCATCACACGCGAATGTTTGTTTCTCCGCGATTTTTAGCCTAAAATCTGGAGTTTGTCTTCTACGTAAAAGACTTATCGAATTTAGCAAAGTTGGTATGACAAACAAAATTCGCAAGGCTGTTTTCCCCGCTGCCGGTCTAGGAACTAGATTTCTACCGGCGACCAAGTCCTCGCCCAAGGAAATGCTTCCGTTGGTCGATAAGCCGCTGATTCAGTACGCGGTCGAGGAGGCCGTCGCGAGCGGCATCGAATCGATCCTGATCGTCACGGGCCGCGACAAAACCGCCATCGAAGACCATTTCGACATCTCGTTCGAGATGGAGCAGATGCTCAAGGAACGCGGCAAAGATGAGCTTTTTGAACTGGTCCGTGCAGTTTCCGATCTGGCTCAAATCAGTTATACACGACAAAAACAGGCACTCGGCCTCGGTCATGCGATCTATCAGGCCAAAGATTTTGTGGGTAACGAACCCTTTGCGGCCTTGCTAGCCGACGACATCGTTGACGCCGAGAAACCGGCCTTGAAGCAGATGATCGAGGTGTTTGAGAAATATAATGCACCTGTAATTGCGACTATGCAGGTTGCCGGCGAGGCCATCTCGCGATTTGGTGTGATCGACGCAGAAGAGGTTGAGCCGAATATTTATCGGATTAAAGACATGGTCGAAAAACCGGCTTTTGCCGACGCTCCGTCGGACCTCGCTATCATCGGCCGTTATATTTTCACACCTGATATTTTTGAAGCGATCGAGCAGACAACTGCCGGTTCTGGCGGCGAGATCCAGATCACGGACGCAATGCGTATCCTGCTAAAGACGCGACCTTTCTACGCGGTAAAGCTTGATGGCACTCGTCACGACGCTGGCGACAAGCTCGGATTTCTCAAAGCGACGGTCGAATTTGCGCTAAAGCGGGACGATCTCGGGCAGGATTTTCGTGATTATCTTCGATCTCTGGACCTGGACTAATAATTTCAAAGATCATTGAATGGTGGCCGTCCGGCGAAGCCCGAGTCCGATCTGCAAAACGATCAGCAGCAGCACGGCAACGATCAAGACAAACATTCCCGACCGCAAGCTTCCCGTTTTATCCGATATAAATCCGATCAGCCAGGTTGAGCTGGCGGCGCCGAGCGTTCCGCAGATGAATAGCGGCGTCGCACGCCGCGTTGCCGTGGGGCCAAAGGTCCGGGAAAACCGAGCCACATTTGTCGGGAATATCCACGACGTGCCAAATCCAGCAACCGCCGCTCCGAGGCTGAGTGCTATTACGGTGCCTGCCGCGAGTGTCACGATCATCCCGGCAAGGACGGTCAGCAGGCCGAGCATCAGCATTTTATTCTCGTTCAAAAATCGAAACAGAACCGGCGCCACGCCGCGACCGATAACAAAAAAAGAAAAATAAAGCAGCGTCGGCGAGATCCAATGCACAATCGGCGGGCCGTCGACCCGTCCGGTGTAGGTCGTCAGCCATCCGCCGATGCCGCTTTCGAATCCCACGTGGACGAAATTAAACAGAGCGATCAACCACGCGATCGGCATCGTCCATATCGGGATCGAATCGGCGGCGTCAGCATCGGAAGCCTCGGTCAGGGACGGTTGCTTTTTACCCGCGGCGAAGAAAAGCAGAAACGCGGCAGCGAGCAGCGGGGCCGCGAGCACTAATGTCGTCAGGCCGATCGTGTCCGCCGTGCTGAAAAGATCGACGAACGGTTTGGAAAGGATCGCACCCAGACCCCAACAGAAATTGAGAATGCTCAACGCCGGCCCCGGACGGTCCGTGTTCAATTCGAGGATAAGCATGTTGATGGACGGCAGCGTCATCCCTATACCAAGGCCGTTTATCAAAAATCCGACGAGGCACACCGAAAAAAGATCGATGTTCATCAGCAAAACGCCGGCCGCCATCAAAACGGAGCCGACAACGGCCGCTCTCGAAAACATGTTTCTTCGGGCAAAGAAGCTCGTTAGGTACGTTCCCATCAGCGAACCCGTAAATTGGGCGGGGAAAAAGTAGCTTGCCTGTAGATCGTTGAGCGAAAAATGCCGGGCAAAAATCGGCAGTACCTGGCCGATCAGGACGGTCGTAATCCCTGACAGAAAAAATATTGCGTGAAGCGTCACCTTCACAAGTCGCGGCGAATGCGTTACGGGCATAAACAGACATTCTGACAAGTTCCACCGGAAGATAAAAGTGCGACCGCTTTTTTGTCGTCTTAATCGGCCACCGCAGATTGCGCGAGACGCGTGTTATTCGCATAAATCACGTCGATTCGCTAAAATCTAACTATATTTACCGGATGAAATAAATCTCCGGAAAGGGTTTTCATAGATGCCATTTTCCTCGATCGAAGACGCCGTTAGGGATATCCGCGACGGCAAAATGATAATCATCGTCGATGACGAAGACCGTGAAAACGAGGGCGATCTCGTGTGCGCTGCCGAAAAGGTGACGCCTGAGATCATTAACTTCATGGCGGTTCATGGTCGCGGCCTGATCTGTCTGCCGCTTACGGAAGAGCGTTGCGACGAGCTACAGCTTTTTCAGCAAACGACGGAAAACACATCGAGCATGGGCACGGCGTTTACTACCTCGATCGAGGCACGCGAAGGTGTTACCACAGGGATCTCGGCCGCCGACCGGGCGAAAACGATCCTGACGGCCGTCGATCCTAATTCGCGGGCCTCGGACCTCGCGCGGCCGGGACATGTGTTTCCATTAAGGGCAAAGCGCGGCGGCGTTTTGGTACGCGTCGGGCAAACTGAGGCGAGCGTCGATATCGCACGGATTGCTGGTTTACAGCCTGCTGCCGTGATTTGCGAGATCATGAATGACGACGGCACGATGGCGCGGCTGCCGGAGCTTGAGGTCTTTGCCGAAAAGCACGAGCTGAAAATAATCTCCGTCGCCGACCTCGTGCGTTACCGGATCGAAAAGGAAACTCTTGTCCGGCGCATCGTTGAAACCGATCTCCCGACCGAGTTCGGGCTTTTCAGGGCGATACTTTACGAGAACATCATTAACGGCGAAATGCACGTCGCTTTGACGATGGGAGACGTTTCGGGGACAACCGACCCGGCGCTCGTACGCGTCCAAACGGAGAACATAACCTTCGCGATGTTTGGAGCAACCATTGGCGAAGCCGCCGCGGCAACGCGGGCCTCTCTCCAGAAAATTTCGGACGCTGGGTATGGAGTCATACTGTACTTGCGCCAACGCGAGAATAACCTGGATTTGGTGAACCAACTCAAGACCTACGCGCTGATGCACGAAAAGGGTGTCGATTTTAAATCCGCAAGGCTCGAAACGGGTTATGGCAAGGTTCACGATTATGGGATCGGCGCCCAAATATTAAAAGATCTTGGCGTGACGAAGATTCGTCTTTTGACGAATCATCCGCCGAAGATCAGCGCGCTTGAGGCGTTTGACCTAGAGATCGTAGAGACTGTGAAACTTTGACCAGCGTCTGTGTAGTAAATGTCTGAGAAGGACCTCGAAAAAAATGAAGCGGTCGAGAAAGAGACGCCCGCGGTGGACGAGCCTAAGGGGCCAGCGCGCCGGGTCTTTAAATTTCGCAAGCTGCTGATCTCGGCAAGTATACTCGCATTTATCATTTTGCTGATCTTCGCGGTTGCCGGGATCCTGTTTCGGGCCGGCGTTTTCGACACCTATACAAAAAATCAATTTACGGCAAAGCTGGCGGATATCGGGATCGTGTTTAGTGCCGATGTCTTTCGCCTGACCGCATCGCCGCTTGAATTGGAGCTTAAAAACGCTACATTTAATGACAAGGTAACCGGCGAAAAGCTGTTTTTTATTCGCGACGCTCATCTTGGGATGACGGTGGTCGATCTGATGGCCCTCCGGATAGGCCGTGACATCAGCATCGATACGACCGACATTAGCGGGGCTGAGGTTTGGGTGAAATTTGACGAGAATGGACGATCGAATTTCTCTAATCTACATCTTGTTGAGAACGAGGCGGGTTCGGCGGTAAATTTCAAATACGA
Organism: Chloracidobacterium sp.; assembly: GCA_043749325.1. Taxonomy (GTDB): domain Bacteria; phylum Acidobacteriota; class Blastocatellia; order Pyrinomonadales; family Pyrinomonadaceae; genus OLB17. The sequence goes on from JAYVDQ010000153.1 coordinate 4,266, forward strand.
CTCGGTAAATTTTAAGCTACAGGACAGCGTTGTGCATTTTGGCGATCTCTCGCGAAAGATATCGGCCGACGCCAAGAACGTTCTGTTTCTGCTCTCGCCCGAAAATGCCGCAGTTGTCGGCGACCCGAAACGCTACAAATTTGACCTGACCTCGACTGACTCTAACTTTGTGTACGACGCAAAGTCGGTCGAAAAGATAGATATCCGGGCCACCGGAATTGCCGACAACACGGGTGCGGAGATCACCAGCTTTGAGCTGAAAACGCCGATCGGGGACTCGACCCTGAGCGGCACGCTTATCGATTGGGCCGCACCGAAATACAACTTTGATATTCAGTCCTCGCTTGACCTCACACAGGCGTCAAGCATTTTTGCAAACGATACATCCCTGGCCGGCGTAGGCAATTTTAAGGGCAAGGTCACAGGCGAAGGCGAGCACTATCAGATCAGGGGCGAGGCAGATTCCGAATCGCTTCGCGTCGGCGGCATCTACCTCAAAGCAATAAATGTCGCCGCGACCATCGCCGGCACTAATGCAAATTACACGGCAGACGGGACGTTGATAGCCCAGATGCTGACGTTTGAAGATTTTCGGGTCGATTTTTTGAAGATGGTCGGTAATGTGCGCGGCACGGGGACCGATTTCAGGTGGGTTGGTGAGCTACAAGCCGCCGCCGCTAAATCGAAATCGATGACACTTGGTGGCCTGTTTCTCTCGGACGCGCTGGCCGAATACAAGGACAAGCAGTTTCGAGCCGAAGCAGGAAACGGACGTACCCAAAAATTCGCGATCGGGGATACCGAGTTTGCGGCGTTGACGGCGCGAAATCTCAAGTTTTCTCTCAACGGCGACACGATCAACATTGCCGCTCCAAATGCTCAGGCCGGGTCATTTACCACAAAAGATTACAGTCTCCACGGTCTGACCGGAAAGAATTTACAGGTCAAACACCGAACGGGCGAAACGCATGTCGATATGGACAACGTCAGGTCGGAGACGGCGGAGATCAAGAAAAATAAAGTAAAGAATTTGTCGGTGGACGAGTTTCGTTTTACCGCTTTGCCAAATTCTACAGACGTCACGGCTAAGAATCTGCGAGCGGACCAGGTTGATTTGAATGGAGCAAGGATCGACGGCCTCGAAGCTCCGTCGCTTGAGCTAACAAATACATCAGCCGGAATGGTCGTTTACTCCGACAAACTGCGGGTAGCAAAGATCGACGCGGGTTCCGCAACCCTCGGCAGCCTCAACATAGCCGGCGTTCGTCTTACCATTAGGCAAGGGCGCGTCGAGGCGAGGTCGGACGACACCGATGCCGGCAACGTAGCTCTCAAGAAAAGCGACAATTTGCCGGACGGCGGAATGCTTGAGGCAGTTAAAGTCTACAAACCGGTTTACGTGCTGGAACCGTCGGGCCGCTACCGGGCGACCGCCGACATGAGCCTCGGTGGCGGGGCGCTCGGAAGTGTCTCGCTCGGCGCGGCGAAAGCAAAGGTAGATGTAAATAATGATCGCGTAGCCCTGGACGAACTTACCGCGTCGATCATGAACGGCCAGTTCAACGGAAAAGCGGCCATTGCTCTAAACGGTCGCAGCCAATCGACATTTAACGGCGACTTTTCGGATCTGGATATTTCAAGACTTCTTGCCCTACAGGGAGGACGAGTCATCCCGATTGAAGGGAAAACGACGGGCCGTGTTGATCTGACTTTTAACGGAACTAATTTTCGCACCGCGAGCGGAACTTTAAATGCCGGCATTACGGCAAATGCGGGCACGTCCGACAAAGGACTCATACCGGTCAATGGTCAGGTGAGGGTGAGCGGAGTAAATGGCCTCTTTAATGTCGATCGGGCGGATTTAAATTCGGAAAAAAGTAAACTGACCGCAACCGGGCATTTTGACCTCAAGGATCAGAATTCGAATCTTACCGTTGCCTTGAGGTCAACCGATGCTTCCGAGATAGATCGTCTTATACGCGTGCTCGGCGTTTCACCCGAACTTGAACATCAGCTTGATTCCATGCAGGTTCAATTTGCGGGAAATCTGAATTTCGACGGCAATATCACCGGTAACCTGTCCGATCCGACCGTTGAGGGCCGTGCCGCGTTGGATTCGATCTCAATGCGTGGGCGTGAGTTGGGGAGCGTCTCGACCGATATTTTCGTCTCGCCGGTCGGCGTCGATCTGCGCAACGGCAAATTGCAGGAGCGGAGCGGCGGCAGTGCTTTATTCACGGTAAATATGCCATACAGCGGCGCTAATAATGTCGCCGTCAAAGCGACATTGACCGGCGTCAACGCGGGTAATTTATTCGCGGCCTTGCCCATCGAGCTTCCGGAGCGGATTCGTGATCTGGACGGCAGCACGTCGGGCACGGTAGATATCAGCGGGCTGCCCAATGAATCCAAAGGTGAGATCAATCTTTCAGCGGCGAAAGGAACGATCGCCGGCCAATCGTTTGACAACCTGATTGTCAAAGCCGTGTTCAACGGCACCCTGATCGATCTGCAAAGGGGCGAAATGCAGATCGGCACGGGCCGTCTGACGGTGGGCGGCAATTACGACCGGGCGTCCAAAGCATTCGACCTAGCTCTATCCGGGAAAACAATTCCGGCCCCGCTTCTCATGGCCCTCCTGCCAAAAAATGAGAACATTCCCGTCATAACCGGTGAAGTCGATTTCATCGCGAACGCGACCGGAGCGTATGACAAGCCGTCAACCTACAATGTGAATTTCAGGGGCTCATCGCCAAACGTGATCGCGGGTGAAAATACTATCGGCACGGTTGCCTTTAAGGGGAATACGGTTAATCAAATATTGACCGCCGACCTGACCGCTGACCTTGCCGGCCACCCACAACTGATTAACGCGACGGTAAATCTTGGTAATGAGAATCTTCCCTTTGTGGTCGCGACGGATTTTAATCAGAGCCCGATAGCTCCCTTTATGGCATTCGTTCCTCAACTAAAGAATGTTCCGGTCACGGGCACTGGTACCGGACGCGTGGAATTTGGTGGGAATCTTTCGCAGATCGACGACAAGGGAAATCGCATTTATACGGCTGACGGACTGAGCGGCACGGCCCAGTTTTCACAGCTTGCGCTTCAGATCCAGGACACGCCGCTCTCGGCGGCCGAGCCGATCCTGATCAGATTTAATAGCAAGGAGATCGTTTTTGAAAAAGCGAGGTTCGCCGGTGGGGGCTCTAATATGACGATCGCCGGGACCAAGGCTTTGACCGCCGACGGAGTGAATAACCTCTCGATCGATGGCCGTATAAACCTCAGTCTTGTAAACCTTGCGACAAAGGACACGTTTTTTTCGGGTTTTGCGGATGCGTCAATCAGGTTGCTGGGGCCGAATTCGACGTCCCGGCTTTCCGGAACTGCAAATGTTGTGAATGGTTCGGTCGCGACGTTCATAGGCTCGGATAGATTTACCTTTGACCGCGTAAAGGCAAGGGTGATATTTACGACCAACCAGGTCGAGATCGAAGAGGCAACGGGTTATCTGGGCGGCGGAAAATTTGTTGCGACCGGGGGCGGTTTTCTGGACGGGCTGGCCATCAAGGCATTTCGCGTTTCGCTGGATGGAAACAATGTGACGGTCCCGCTGCCGAAAGATTTTGTCACGACCGGTGATGCCAAACTCGAAATATCGGGCATCCGGGACGCGCCCGGCGAAAGCCTGCAATTGACTATCGGCGGTCATGTTTTGGCCAGGCGCAGCATTTATTCTAAGGATATAGATCTTGCGAACGTCGTGGGTGGACGACGCGACGCGAATCTGGCGGCGGGTGGCAGTTCGATAAATGCGCCGAGATTCGATGGTCTTGTGATCGAGGGGCGGGATGCTCTTGTCGTCAAAAATAATGTTGCCGACCTGAGGGCCTCGGTATCGCTTGTGTTGTCCGGCGATGCATACGATCCACGTCTGACAGGCCGCATTACGGCAAATAGCGGAACCATTTTCTTTCGCAAGGATCGATACGAGGTCCAACGCGGCGTTTTAGAATTTCCGCCCGGCACCGCGATCGAGCCTATCATCAATCTCCAGGCTGAGTCCGAGATTGCGGGTTACCAGATATTTGTTAATCTTGCGGGGCCGCTGAAAGACTCGGAACAGCTATCGGCGACAGTTAGATCCAGCCCGGCCCTGCCTCAGGCGGATGTAGTTTCCCTGATCACAACGGGTAATCTCGCGAATTCGGGCGGGGGCATCCCGACGTTCGCTCAAACCGGTATCAACACAGCGGCTGAGATCCTGACCGACACGATAATTAATAATCCGGCACGCAAAGCCACCGACCGGCTTTTTGGACTGAACGTTTTTGAGATCGATCCCCTGATCTCCGGGCAACAGTTAAATCCGACCGCCAGACTAACGGTTGGGCGACAGATCAATAACAATTTGCGCGTAACTTATTCCACAAATCTGTCGCAAGACCAAAATCAGGTCCTGGCTCTGGAATACCGGGTCTCTAACAAACTTTCATTCGTAGCTCAATATGAGCAGCGGGCGTTAAACAACGTGACCCGGACACGTGACAATTTTAGTTTTGAGATTCGCTTTCGCAAGAGGTTTTAGAGGATAGTTGCAAACGAGCATTAGTCACATAGATTCATTCGCAAAAACTGGACCTGCCAGAGGCCGGCTTTTTTTTCGCGCGGTCAGCATTCTTCGGCCGGTGGTTATTTTGGCTCTTATCAGCCTTGCTTCAATTAACTGTTTTTCACAAAACAAGTTCGAAAAAATGCGTATCGACAAGATCGATATTGCGTTCGCCGATTCGGGAGCCAACGGACAATTGGCCGAGCAATATAGGCTGACCGCTAAAGATGCTCTCGGTGCCGTTTATTCGACGCCGCGGGTGCGGGACGCCCTCGACGCCCTCTATGCTTCCAAAAAGATCGATCTAATTACGGTCGCTGCTTCTTTGAATGGTGCGGGCGGCGTCGATCTGCGATTCGATATTAAGCGTAAGATGCAGGCCCAGAAAGTATCCATCGTGATCGGCCGAACGGTTGGCGACCCGGTTCTGGAGCAGGAACTGTTATTCAAGCTCAATTTACTTAC
>JAYVDQ010000154.1:0-2208 GCA_043749325.1 Chloracidobacterium sp.
TTGGTTCCGCGCTGACGGACAATGATGGACCCAGCCGTCACGACTTCACTACCGTACGCTTTAATCCCAAGCCGTTGGCCCGGAGAGTCACGTCCGTTAGTTGAACTACCTTGTGATTTAGTACTTGCCATGAGAGAACCTCGTTAGCCTACGGAAATGTCTTGGATCAACAGCTCGGTATAATTCTGCCGATGACCCTGCCATTTCTTGTAGGTTTTTTTGGAACGCTTCTTAAAAACAATAATGCGAGCTCCGCGGTCTTGGGCCAAGACTTCGGCCATGACTTTAGCGCCTGCCACGACAGGGCTTCCGACCTGAACACCCTTATCGGTCTTCACCAATAAAACTTTTTCCAAGGCGATTTTGTCACCTTTGACCTGCGGAAGGGATTCCACCTTTAAGCGGGTTCCTTTTTCCACACGATACTGTTTTCCACCTGTTTCAATGATTGCGTACATAGTTGCCTCACTCTTAAATTTGCGAGCCATCATGATACCAATTCCCCGACGGGAGGAGCAACCCCCCTTTCAGACGGCCAGGGGGCCAGCCGCCTCAGCGACTGAACCCCAGCCCTTTATTCGATGAGAATCCGGTAATCTTCCCAGGAGAGGGTCGGGTCCGGCTGGATGAGGATCTTGTGCTTGACGGCATGTTCCAGGCGTTCCTGTCGTTCCTGGACATATTGGCCTACAGGAGGGCTCAGGAAGAGCTTAATTTGATCGCCTGGACGTCCATGGGTTAAGCGCAAGATCTCGCGTTTGAGCTTAATAAAGAGCGAATCACGAGAAAGTACGCGGCCGCTGGCATGGCACTGGGGACACAGCTCGCCCAACAAGGCAAAGAGCGACTCCCGCTTCCGTTCCCGGGTCATTTCAATGAGTCCCAGTCGCGTGATGGGCAGAATCTTAATCTTGGCTCGGTCTTCACAAGTGTAATCGGCCAAGGCTTCCATCACTTTTTGTCGGTTGCGCGCATGGCGCATGTCGATAAAGTCGATGACGATGATGCCGCCAATGTTCCGGAGACGAAGCTGACGGGCCACTTCCTGAGCGGCTTCGACATTGGTCGCGGTCACGGTTTCTTCCTGCGAACGCTTTCCGGTAAATTTCCCGGTATTGACGTCGATCGCGCAAAGACCTTCGGCTTCCTGAATAATGATGTACCCGCCAGAAGGCAGATCCACCCGCGCATCACGAATTTTTTCGATCTGCGGTTCGATATTGAAGGCTTGGAAGAGCGGTGTCTTCCCGTCATACAACTTCACGCGTTCTTTCAGTTCCGGACTGATGGAATCGAGGAAATCCATGAGGTCGCGGTATTCGCTTCGCGAGTCCACATAGAAAACGCCGGTATGTTCATTGAAAATATCCCGCACGGTTTGGAACACAAGCCCGAGATCCCGATGCACGAGGCTGGGAATGGGGGAGGATTCATAACGGCGCTGAACATTTTCCCATAGGCGAATGAGGTAGGCCATTTCCCGTCGAAGGGCTTCTTCTTCTGCGCCTTCTCCTTCAGTTCGGATAATGACGCCGCCTTGCTTGGGCGCGCAGCTTTCCACAATGGTGCGGAGCCGATCACGCTCTTTTCGGTCTTCGATATTCTTAGAGACCCCTATATGTTCGGCCAGCGGCATATAGACCAAGAATCGCCCAGGAAGGGAAATATCCATGGTGACCTTCACGCCCTTTGTGCCGATCGCTTCTTTGGCCACCTGAAGCATAATGACTTCGCTTCGAGTGATCATTTTTTCAATCTGAGCAGACGCCGTGTGGCCTTTGGTGGGAATGACGTCACTGACGTACAGATAAGCGTTTTTCTCGAGCCCGATGTTTACAAATGCGCTGGAAATACCTGGTAGCACATTCTCGATTCGGCCTTTATAGATATTGCCAACAATTTTTTCTGACTCTGTGCGCTCGATTAAGAGCTCAATGAGTTTATTGTTTTCCATCAGCCCAACGCGCGTTTCTTCAGGAGAGCAGTTCACAAAGATTTCTTTCTTTGCAATCGTCTTCCCCTTGAGCTCCCGCCCGCGACCTGAGAGTCGCTCCCGTTCAAAGGGGCGCGGCATATGATGGCTCTCACCTCGAGAACTTCCGTGCGAGCGGTCGCCCCGATCATGACGATCGCGACCCGATCGATCTCCGCGGCCCTGACGATCTCGTCCACCTTGTCGGTCTCGGCCCTGGCGGTCTCGACCCGAGC
>JAYVDQ010000155.1:0-5159 GCA_043749325.1 Chloracidobacterium sp.
CGGCAAAGCGGTCGGTGAGGAGCTTGTCTCGCAGGAGACCATTCACGAACAGCTTATCGGTAAGGATTTCCTGCGTAAGAAAATTCAAACGGTCGTCGATTCATATACAAACGATATCCTGGCCGAGGATTACCCGTCGCTGATTGAGGCGTTGCCGAAAAATGTCCGCGAGCCGGTGCTCGATGCAATCTCCGCGTTGCAGTTCAAGCTCGCCGGACATATTAAAAGCGTTTTACAAAGCAAAGAGTCTCGCGATGCGATCCGCGGCTTTGTCACGCGTCGCGTCGATGACGTTCTTGGCAAGCGTGTTTCCGATGTGATCGATGACGGGACGTTTGCAAAGATCGTCGCATTCCTCGACGAACGCATCCGTACCGCCGTCAAGGCGAAGTCTTTTGAAACGAACATCCGCGATTTCATCAGCCGCCGCCTCGACGAACTCATCAATTCCGAAACGCCGCTTGGAAAGATGTTCACCGACGACGCCGTCGCTTTATTAAAGGAAAAGGCCAACGAGCAGATTGAACCGGCGATCCACCAGCTCGCCGAGCTTGCCGCTGCCGAGAAAACACGCACGCAGATCAGCGCATTGATAAAAACCGAAGTGCATGACTATTACGAAAATCTCTCCTTCTTTAAGAAGATATTCGTCTCTCGCGAGACTTTGCTCGACGAGGTCGATGAACTGGTCAACGAGAGCTTTCCAAAGCGTATCGAGGAAACGCTGCGTGGGGCGTTTTTTGTCGACGAGGCACGCGAGTTTATCGGCTCGAGCATAGATAATGCCCTGGCAAAGCCGCTCCCCATTGTCATCGGCAAGATCGCTCCCGATCAACTCGTCCGGCTGAAAGATCAGGTCACAAAATCCATATTATCGCTGCTCCGGGGCGACGAGACTATGTCTGGCATCACGACGTACATTCGCGAAACGCTTGAAAAGCTGCGTCCGCACAGCATCGACGCAATATTGCAGATCATTCATCCCGAATCGGAGGAAAAGCTCAAAACGCTGCTCGCCGGCGGGCTACTCGACATCCTGGCGCGCGAAGAAACGTCAAACATCATCAACGAAATGCTCGCCGGCCAGATAGACCAACTGCTGTCAAAACCGATCGGCCAACTCAGCGACCACATCCCCCAAGACAAGCTGCGTGCCGCTACCGCGTCGCTGACCGACGCCATCATTGCCGCAACCAGCGCCAAACTGCCCGAGGCAATCGCCGAATTTGACGTCGGCGGCGTGGTCCGCGAAAAGATAAAAAATTACCCTGCCGAAAAGCTCGAGTCGCTTGTTATGTCCGTCGCCAAGGAACACCTTCGCACGATCGAGTTATTTGGTGCTTTGTTCGGCTTTATCATTGGATTGCTACAATCGATCCAGTTCTATATTTACGCAAAATAATGGGAAATATCGGGTCGGAAAGTCACAACGACGTAATCGCCCAGATCACGCAAAAGATATTTGGAGCAGATCCGGACGCGATCACAAGAATGAGCAATGGCATCTGTAACGAGGTTTATCTTGTCGCGGCTGGAGGGCGTGAGACGATCATCCGGCTGCATACCGCGCCTCGTTATATGCTGGGTTCGCATAATCACATTCCGATTTTCAAATCGAAAGGCATCAGCGTTCCCGATATCCTCGCCGAAGATTATTCCAAAACCCTCGTGCCGTTTGCATATCAAGTTCTGACCAAAATGGAGGGCCAGGACATCTTCGATGTGATCGACACCCTCAATGACGAGCAACTACGTGCGATCGGCGGCGAGATCGCAAACGTTTTCCGCCAGCTAAGCAGCGTCCCGAACAACGGCAAGTTTGGCGTCTTGTGGGGCGATGATAAGGATCTGGTCGATTCATGGTCAACGGAGGTCGCCCGCGTGACCAATGTTGTAATGGGCTGGGGAACCAAAACCGGCGTGCTCGATGAGGAGTTGAAGGAGATACTTACCTGGATCAACACCGAATATAAAACCTATTTTGACAGCGTTCGCCCCTACACGTATTTCGGAGACCTCTCCTCAAAAAACGTCATGATCCACGACGGCCGTTTTGCCGGCCTCGTCGACCTCGACAGCCTCGCCCAGGGCGACCCGCTTGAGGCCATCGGGCGTATAAAGGCAAGCTGGTACGGGACGCATTACGGCCAGGTTTACGCCGACGCGATCATGGACGCCCTCAATCTAACCGCCGAACAGCGAAAACTGGTCACCGTGTACGCGCTGCTGAACCGGTCGTTCTGGACATGCGAAAACGGCATCCAGTTTAATCAAAACACGAGCCGAAAGGTCGATGCGGCGCGGATGAAACAGGATAAGACCGTTGTCAGGGCATTAAACGCCGAGCTGCGGGGATCGGAGACACCGCCGCCCATCGAGGCCGAAAAACCCGTAAAACCGAGGACGAGAAAACCGAAGGTGATCGATCCCGCTCCACCGGTCGAGGAGAGCGTGATCGAACAGGTTGCGGCCACGGTCGTCGAGAAAGTCCGGGCGGTTCCGGTCCAACGGCCTTCTTCGCAAAGGGCGTTGCTCGAGGCATCGGGTCTTTCAAAAACCTATATTAGCGATGGCATCGGTTTTGATGCACTAAAAAATGTCGATCTTCGCATCGAACGCGGCGACTGCATCGCGATCGTCGGCAAATCCGGAAGCGGCAAATCGACCTTGATGCACATGCTGGCATGTCTGGACGTGCCATCGAGCGGTTACGTATACGTGGATGGCGACGAGACATCGACGATGCCGGAACCGGAGAAAAACAGGCTGCGAAATGAGAAGTTTGGCTTCGTTTTTCAGCAATTTTTCCTAAACGGACGCGACACCGTATTTGAGAATGTCGTCTTGCCGATGCGCATCCGAGGAGTCTCGGATTTTGACATGATCACCAACTCAGAAGAGGCGCTCGCCGCAGTCGGGCTCACGGATAAATCGGATAAAAAGGCCAAGGATCTCTCAGGCGGCGAAAAACAGCGTGTCTGCATCGCCCGGGCGTTGGTCGGTAAGCCGCAGGTAATATTTGCCGACGAGCCGACCGGCAATCTCGATTCAAACACCGGTGCGGCGGTCGAAAATCTGCTCTTTGACCTAAACCGCGACAAAGGGATAACGCTTGTTATCGTCACTCACGACCCGGATCTCGCAAAACGATGCGGGCGTATTATTGAAATAAAGGACGGCCAGATCGTCGCGGAACGAAGCGCGGAGGCAAGACAATCATGAAAACGTGGGACCTCCTGAGGCTGGCGAACCGTAACCTGTTTCGCAATAAGCTCCGTACATTTCTAACGGTCGCGGCGATATTCGTCGGATCGTTCACCCTGACGATGACGAACGGCCTGGGCGACGGGCTGCGGAGTTATGTCGAAAGCCAGGTCAAAAATATCGAGGGCGATACCGTTATTTTTGTCCGCCGAAAGATCGAAGCGCCCGACGGTGCCCCGCGCGGCGACGCACCGGCTGAGTATAAAGACGAGTCGGCGACGCCCACAACCAACGACATTGATCCAACGGCCCAACTGGTTACGCTGCCGCAGATGGAAAATGTCCTCCGCGATATTCCGGATGTAAAAACAATAACGCCGCGATATCAGATCGACGGTGAATACATCACGCTCGACGGCCAGAAAAAATACGACCTTAACCTGGGCATGATATCGCAGGGGATAACTCAAAAAACCGAAGCCGGCAAAACGATAACCGGAACCAATCAGATCGTTATCCCGCTCGGCCTGGCGAAAACGCTGGACCCTAAGTTTGAGAATCTTGTCGGAAAGAATGCGATGATTGCCTACAAGGTAGCCGATAAAACGATGAGAACGGTTTCGCTCGAGATCGTCGGTGTCGCCACCAAGGGCTTTATGACGCAAACGAATTCGCTCGTCGATTCCCACACGGCGGCGACAATCTACACCGACCAGCGAGATCCATCCGAAGCGGGCAAATTCTTTAGCTTTTCCGTCCAGCTTTCGTCAGGCGACCCGGCGAAGATCGAGGCGGTCAAGAAAAAACTCGAAGGTAAAGGCTTTACCGCCGAAACTATCGCCGACCAGCAAAAGCGCACCTACGACGCGATCGGCATTTTCAAGATCGGCATGAGCCTCGTTGCCTTTATCGCGTTGCTGGCGGCTTCGTTTGGCATAATCAATACGCTGGTGATCGCCGTGCTCGAACGCACAAAAGAGATCGGCCTGCAAAAAGCTCTCGGCATGGGACGCGGCAAGATATTCGCGATATTTTCGCTCGAATCGGTCCTGATGGGCTTTTGGGGAGCAATGCTCGGCATCGTCGGCGGGATCGTGGTCGGGCTGATTGCCAACCAGATCCTCATCCAATCCTACGGTGCATCGTTTGAGGGATATACGCTGTTTGTATTTACCATTCCGTCGATCCTGCTTGTCATGTTCATCGTCTGCACGATCGCCTTTGTGGCCGGTGTCCTGCCCGCCATCCGGGCGAGCCGCCTGAACCCGATCGAGTCGCTCAGATATGAATAGTAAACAACAACATATTAAAAGGACACTGGCCTCATAAGGCTCTATTCCGGCAGACCCATCCGTTTCAACAGATCCTTGTATCGCGGGTCGTCGCGGAGAGATTCGAGTGGGATTGAAACCGTAATGTCTGGTAAGTACCCGTCTCGATTTTGAAAGTCTTTCTCTAACCATTCAAACGCCTTGTCCTTATCGCCAAGTCCCGCATAGACGGCGGCGAGGGACAGTCCGTTCGCTTCCTTTCGCGTGTATTTCGCTTCGAGTTCTTTGATAACGGCGAGAGCCTCGGTTCGTTTTCCCGTTGCGGCAAAAACGTAGCCTAAGTTGGTGAGAACAAGACCTGATCTATCGGTTAATTGCGCCGCTTTTTCACAAGCGGCGACGGCTTCGGCGTTGCGCCCTGCTTTCAGATATGACAGGCCCAAAGTATCGTAGGCAAATCCAAAGTTCGGATCGAGTTCGATAAGCTTGACTGAATTATCAATGCTCGCCTGATGGTTGTTCCGCGATAGCTGCACCCACGAAACAGTTTCGCTGATAATGCTCGACAGCGGATCAAGCTCGTGTGCTCGCTGGATCATTGCCAGCGACTCGTCCTTACGTCCCAAATAAAGGAGGGTTATTGAATACCAGTGATAGGCAGTGGCGTAATTCGGATTGAGTTCG
>JAYVDQ010000156.1:0-3369 GCA_043749325.1 Chloracidobacterium sp.
TCGGTTTTCTTTGCGTCTTTGCACCTTAGCGTCTTTGCGTTAAAGATTCTCAGGTATCTCAACACGCCGAGCGTCACGCCAGAGTCTCGCCAAGTCGTAAAACTCACGCGATTCCTTGTTAAAAATATGCACGATAAAATCGCCGTAATCGAGCAACACCCATTCACCCGAATTGTAGCCCTCGATGCGGACCGCCCGCGTCGAAAGCTGTTTCTTTAGCTGTTCGTTGATCTCATCCGCGATGGCCTGTACCTGGCGTTGATTTGAACCGCTCGCGATTATAAAAAACTCCGTAAAAGTCGCAATGCCGCGGAGATCGAGCGCGATCATGTCAAAGGCCTTTTTTTCACTGGCACATTTGATGGCTAGCTTTACTTCAGCGTCTAGTTCGGCGAACGGCGTGGGTGTCTCGGCTATTTCTATCTTTACCGCTTCTCGTTGGAGCGATCTTTCCTGTGTTTCTTCCATTAGGTATAAATCTGATATTTTTCGACGTAATTTGCAACCTCTGCCGGAACTTCCGTGAGCCACGACGGGTCATTCTCATGGATCTTTTGCCGAATTTCGGTGGCGGAAATCTTCATCTCGACGGTGTCGGTGATGAAGATCGACGGTCGGTCAACGCGGAATCCGGTCGCTACCGCTCCCGGTTCTGACTCGCCACGCAGATCGACAATTCTTTCACGTATCTCATCCGTCACATGTTCGAACCCGATCTCGATCCCCGGACGCGTCACGACGATATGATTTGTCATCAAGAGGACCTTTTCCCATTCACGCCAAGTCGTGATCTCCATCCATGAATCGGCGCCCATCACAAAAAAGATCTCGTCGTCTGGCATTTCGGCTTTTAGACTCGCGAGCGTTTCGACTGAATAAGGCCGCTCGGGCATCTCGATCTCCATTTTCGAAACGCTTATTACCGGGTCGTCAGCGGTAATGAGGCAGAGCATCGCGTAACGATCATAAGCGGAGCTCGACTGCTTTCTGAGTTTGTGCGGAGCGCGAAACGCCGGAATGAAAACGAATTGATCCATCTCAAACAGCGCGAGCAACGCATGAGCAATTGCCAAATGCCCGCGATGCGGCGGGTCGAACGAGCCTCCATAAAATGCGACGCGGCGACGCGGCGACGCGGTGACGCCGAGATCGTTGTCTTTGCTGTCTGCGGGAATCTTGTTCATCCGGCAGTTGGTCCGACTGGTGTTGAGATCGCTGCGTCTCGCTGTCTCGCCGTCTCCGCATCGAGAGCGGCCGCTACCGCACTGACCAGTTCCTTTACGCCGACATTTGTTACAGACGAAATCGCGAAGAACGGCTTTTTGTCCTTCTTAGCTCGTTTCTTTAGAGCCTCAAGACGCTCCGGTGCGTCCAGGGCATCGATCTTTGTTGCGACGATGATTTGCGGGCGTGAGGCAAGATCGATGTCATAATTAGCCAGCTCGCGGTTGATTATCTCGTAATCCGAAACCGGATCGCGGCCCGAGAGCGACGAGACATCGACCAGATGGAGCATTAGTTTTGTCCGCTCGACATGCCGCAAAAAGCGGTCGCCTAGACCGGCTCCTTCGCTTGCTCCTTCGATCAGGCCGGGTATGTCGGCGACGACAAATGTTCGAAATTCGCCCATATCGACAACGCCAAGATTGGGTTCGAGCGTCGTAAAGGGGTAATCGGCGATTTTTGGCTTTGCGGCCGAGATCACCGAGATAAGCGTCGATTTGCCGGCGTTCGGAAATCCAACCAGCCCGACGTCGGCAAGCAGTTTCAACTCGAGCTGCAGCTCCCGCTCGCCGCCGGGGCGTCCGTTGTAATGATATTTTGGGGCCTGCCTTACGGAAGTTGCGAAATGCGAATTGCCCCAACCGCCTTTGCCGCCCTTGGCTGCAAGATATTTTTGGCCGGGCTCGGTGAAATCGAAAAGCAGTTCGTTGGTCTCGGGGTCGAAGACCTGTGTGCCAACCGGAATTTTTACGGTAGCGTCTACGCCGTCTTTGCCGTAGCGATTTGAGCCTTCGCCGTGATGGCCGCGTTCGGCCTTGTGTTCGGGGTTGTAGCGAAGGTGGAGCAGCGTATTGAGGCCTTCATCGGCGATCATCCAGACGCTGCCGCCGACACCGCCGTCACCGCCGGACGGCCCGCCGCGAGGGATAAATTTCTCGCGCCGAAAAGCCGTGACGCCATTGCCGCCGTCACCGGCCTTTACCTTAATCTTTACGCGATCAATAAACATAGCGAACCTTTGATTTTAGGCGTGCGGGGCTTTATTGGCAACATCGATAATTTCATTGCGGCCGTCCGGTTTGATTCTAAACCCTTGATCTGGTTCGGTAATCGGCCATATCAGCCAGATCAAAAGCGAAAAGGTAGCGGGCGGTGGATATCCAATCCGAGCCGGGCGGTAGCGTTAGCAAGGGAGCGGCACCGGAAGAAGAGAAAGCACCGGATCGATATTCAAAACCTGGGCAAGGATGGAGCAGCTGTGGAACACGCATGAATGCAACATAGAATTCGAGCAGGAACGATATGGCCGGAAGACAAAGCAGGAAAAGAAATGTGATCGCAAAATCGCTCGCAGCCTGGCGAAACGTCATCAGGAGAGCGACCGCCATGACTGGGATGTCCCGGTGTACGACCTCAGGGCTGGCCAACGATGCGTCCTAAAGAAACGAGGATCCGGCCGTGCGTGCTGGACATAAACAACGGGGGACAAAACAAACAACAACATCAGGTGGATGTAAAGTAATGTCCTGCGTTTCACATGTCTCTAGCGGATTTGCTTTAGGAAGCTTACTCCATCATTGATGTGAACGCCAAAGTTTTCCGCGACTGTCTGCCCGACGTCTGAGAGCGATTGGCGAGTACCGAGATCGACTCCTGCTTTCGCGGATTTGCCGAAAACGAGTAGCGGTACGTATTCGCGGGTGTGGTCCGAGCCCTCTTTCGTGGGGTCGTTGCCGTGGTCGGCAGTCATGATGAGCAAATCGTCTGTCTTCAACGCATCAATGATTTCGGGAAGTCGGTTGTCGAAATGTTCGAGAGCCCTTGCGTAGCCTTCGGTGTCACGGCGGTGGCCGTATAGCAGGTCAAAATCGACGAGGTTGCTGAATATCAGCCCATGAGACTTGGCATTTAGAGCATTGATTGTCTGATCGACGGTCTGCTCATTATTCTTGGCTGTCAGGTCCTGGGTGACTCCCATTGAATCGTAAATGGACGCTATCTTGCCGATGCAGACCACGTCGAGGTCTTCATCCTTCAGAGCGGACAGCAGGTTGGCGCGCGGCGGCGGGACGGCATAGTCGTGACGGTTCTCAGTGCGATAAAAATTCCCGGGCTCACCGAGGAACGGCCGCGCGATCACACGCC
>JAYVDQ010000157.1:0-2031 GCA_043749325.1 Chloracidobacterium sp.
CTTAAAAACCTCTGCTGCCCACATTTTTGGCGTATATCCTGAGTTTTATTTATCTCGGCATCTTTTGGAACAACCATCACCACCTGCTACAGGCGACCCGAAAGGTCAACGGCAAAGTGCTGTGGGCCAATTTGCATCTGCTTTTCTGGCTTTCGCTGGTCCCGTTCGCAACCGGTTGGATGGGTGAAAATCATTTCGAGCCGCTGCCGACCGCCATTTACGGCGCGGTGCTGCTCATGGCGGGATTTTCCTAAAGGGAAAAGTCTCTCTTGTTTGCTATCTTTTAGCAATACCTCTGGCATTTGTAAACGAACACATTTCGCAAGTTATCTATGCCGCCGTTGCCTTAATGTGGTTCATTCCCGACCGCCGGATAGAGAACGCGATGAATAAATAAAAAGCACTCGCGGACCTCTTCAGGCCCGTTAGTGCTTTTTCACTTTTGGTGAAAGTTAGAAAATGAATCGCAGCAAAATAAGTAGGCCGATCGCACCCAGAATGGACATGATCCAACCGGCTTTATAGCCCTGTTCTTTCCAGATAGCTTTTCCTAAAACTGTTCCGATCAGCGATCCGGCTATACCAACCCCGGCTGTCATCAGCCATCCCAAGGCTCCGCTCGCAATAGCTTCTTTCCCCGGAAGCAATAGGCGCGCGATCACCCCGATTATCAAACCCACCAACAGTTGACCAATTATGTGAAACCATTAGTGTCCCAACGTTAGTCGAATAGAGTCAACTGTTTACAAAGATCGTTGTATAGGTTTGTGTAATTCATAGGTTCGAAAGCCTGTAAAAGCGGGGTTTTCTCGAAAACGGTGACGCTTATAATTTGTAGAATTGTGTAGAGACTTGAATCGATATTGAGTTGTTTTTTGACGATGGCGACAAGCAGATAAACCGAGATGGCGATCCAAACCTGAGTCTTGACAGCGTTCTCGCTCGTTCCGTAGAAAGTTTTTATGCGTAGATGTTGTTTGATCCATTTGAAAAATAGTTCGACTTGCCAGCGGTTGCGATATAGGCTGGCAATGACGAGCGGCGGCAAGGTAAAGTCGTTTGTTAAGAAGACGAAATGCTTGTTCGTCGCGTGGTCGAAATAGCGAATGCGGCGAAGCTTCCCGGGATAATCCTGGCTGGGATAGAAGCCCGCGAGCGTGATGATCTGGTCGCATTGGACGCCGGTGCGTTTGTCCACCGGAGCGGAATAGAGCCGTTTGAAACGGAAGTTCTTTTTGGCTCGAATGACGAAGAAGGCTCTTGCTAAATGAATCTTGTGGAGCCGGGCGAAATCGAGATAGCCGCGATCCATTATGTAAAAGGAGCCGGCCTCGAAGACCATTTGATCGAGAATATTGACTTCGTGAACTTTGCCGTAAGTGATGATAATAAAGGCCGGAATGCTGCCCGAGAGATCGAGCAGAGTATGGAGTTTTATCGCACCTTTCGATCGGCGAAACCTTGCCCAGGGGAAAAGCGAGAGGCACAAATCGATGACGGTGGCATCCAGTGCGTAGACTGTGTGGTTGATCTCGACGCCAAAACCGTCGCCCGAGTAAAGAGGCCTCGCAATGCGAATCAGTACCTCTCCGAAGTCGCGGTAGATGCGCCAATCGCGAACGGAATTCGCATTGGCGAGCGTGTTCCGAGAGACATGGCCCCGGATGCCCATATGATAGAGTTTTGTGTGAGCGGCACGCAGACAGGCCTCGATGTCTCGAAGACTTTCGCGATAGGTAAGCTGGGCGAAAGCCATGCAAAGAAACTGATCCAAACATGAGAAACTCTGGATTTTGTGATTGCCGTCGTAGCGTTCCACGCACCGGCGAAACTCGTATAAAGGGAGAAATTCCATCAATTGAGAGAAAATCGTTTTGCCGGAATTCATCAGTCGCCTCCTTCCACAATATTGTGAAAGGATGGCTTTCGATGACACCCGATTTCAAATCGATAAATCTCCCAATGGCAACTAACATTTTATTTCTCAATACTTTCCGGCGATACCGGAAACAAACGTTGGGACACTAGTGA
>JAYVDQ010000158.1:0-2676 GCA_043749325.1 Chloracidobacterium sp.
ATATTCGGCTCCGAGAGCCTCACCGAGATTGCCGTCGGTTGCCTGAACACATCGTTTCCAACGCGGAAGTTGTTCTTTTGTACCCTGTAAGACTCGGCCCTGAAAATTGAAATTCTCATCGGCAAACGCTTTTGAAAGTCCCGTCGCGGACGAGTTCAAAACCATCCACTTCATGTATGTCTTCCAGTTATCGACCGGAACGTCAGCGAGCATCGTATTAACTTCCTTAAAGAATCCCGGCTGCGTTAAATTGATCTCGGTCACTGCGGGAATGCCGCGAGTTTTCATATAGTCGGTCAGTGAAAAATTAGGAATGATCGCCTGTGCATCGGCGATGCTGACCTTGTTATAAACCTTATCAGGGTCGCGAAGGTCAGCCGGTGAGGTTGATGCCTTAGCAAGCCGCATCTGGATGTCCATAACGGTCTTGGCGTCGGCACCCGCTTTTTCGGGCGATTCGCCGAGGAGCTTGAACATATTCGTCATATATTCAACAAACTTTCCTTTGATCTCGACCGACTTTGCGTCGTCCTTTACGTAGTAATCGCGATTCGGCAAACTGAGGCCGCCCTGTCCGGCATTGACGATGACCATGTTGCTGTCTTTGGCGTCCGCTCCGCCGCTGAGGCGAAAGATCGCGCCGATACCGGCCTTGTGCAAAAGAGCGACATTACGTTTGACGTCATCTGCCGTTTTGATCTTTGCGATCTTTTTGAAGTACGGATCAAGCGGTTTAGCCCCGGCTTTTTCGATCTTGGCCTCGTCCATGCAGGCGGCGTAAAAATCGCCGATAAGCTGCATATCGCTGCCCTTCGCAGCTTTTTGCTTCATGGCGTTTTCGAGGATATCGTGCAGGACGTCACGATTGCTTTCCTGCAGAATACTAAAGCTGCCCCATCGCGGCTGCGACGGCGGGATGTCGGTATTCTTTACCCAGTTGCCGTTGGCAAATTGAAAAAAATCATCGCAGGCATCCGCCGAGCGGTCCATCCGCGAGGGGTCAAAGCCCGAACTTTGCGCGAACGCTCCATTGCAAATAGAAAAGGCGACCGCGATCACGGCGATCGAACGAAACAAACTTGTTCTCATGATTTACTCCTAATTTTACTTCCGATGTAATACGGGTATTGTACGCAAAAGTTTATGCCGTTATGCACGTATTTACAACACCAGAGCGGGTTTCCCGGAGGCAACCTTCGCAAGCCCATTGATTACTAAGCAAACGTACCGCCGTGTTTTAACCGTCGAAAGGAAAAAGGATATTACTGATGTCGAAATCTGGTTTACGAAAATTATGTTCTTTCTTTGTTGTTGGCTTTTGCATATTCGAGGGCACGGTTGTATGTCAAGAAATTAAGACCGCAACCAGGCAGACGAAAACAGGCATGGAAACCTTCAGCTATACCTTAATCCCCGATGCCTCGGAGCCATGTACAGTTGTCGAATGTGCGTGGTGGAAGCAACTACAAAAGGCGGGAAACGATCTTCAAAAGAATAGGAACGAGTACTACAAGAAGAAATTTGTAGCCCTTTTTGTCGAAGGCATGGAAAAGTCATACCATGTTCCAATCAAAGATCGACCTGCTAAGGTGTTGGTACCGGCTCCCCAAATTAAGACCGATGGAATAAGTAGAACTCAAAAGAACGGAATGATACAACTTCTAGTTGAAGTGCGGGCTGATGCCTCAATCGGGGAGGTTACAGTAGTCAAAGAACTCGGTCCGGAATTGGATCAACGCTACATCCAGTCGGCGAGGCAAATATTATTTTTACCTGCTGTGAAGAATCATGTATTTGTCGATGACCGACTGACGCTTAAATATTCTATTTTTAAAGCGGGTTGGGCTAAATAAACGGTTCCTCGCGTCTTTTCCCTACAAAACCGGAATAAACTTCTCAGCCACCCGATCCCTCAATTCAGCCGCCAGCAGCTTGCGGTCGGGATTCATTACCGGCTCGTCGCCGAAGACGATCGTGGCAGTGTATTCGCGGACGTGGAAGAGGCGCCAGAGGTGAGGGAAAAAGCCGATGTCTTCCCACCAGCAGGCGGCGAGGTGAGCGGGCATCTCGTCCGGCGGGGTGCTGTAGCTGATCGCGGCGTATGAGACGGCGACTCCGCCGCGGGCCGCGAATTCGAGAAATGATGAATTAAAGGGCAGGACCTCTTCGCCCTTGGTGCTGGTGCCTTCGGGGAAGACGATGACGCCCTCGCCGGCATCGAGCCTCGCGATGATCTCCTCACCGGCCCGGGGGATGTCGCGGCGATTTGTGCGGTTGATAAAGATCGTCCCCATATCGCGGCAGATCCGCCCGGCGAGAAACCATTCGTTTATCTCGGCCTTTGCGACGAAGATACCCTTAACGGCGGCCCGTAGTGCACCGATATCGGCGTAGCTCAAATGGTTGGTGACCAGAAAGAAGGGTGGTGTGGGCGGCGTGCCTACGCAAACGACCTTCATGTGCGAGATGCTTACAAAACTCTTGGTCCACGCACCGAATATGACCTGTCGCCAGTAGATCTTGTTGGGAATAAAGAAATGGGTAAAGAACCAGAACCAGTAAACGCCCAATGTCGCAGACACAAAACACACCATTCGAACTGCGGCCCTGAGAGTTTTCATCGATTTGGATATTTTTGCGGTCTGGGCGACTTTGTGGAAAATAATCTCCCGCAAA
>JAYVDQ010000159.1:0-2685 GCA_043749325.1 Chloracidobacterium sp.
CAAAGACTGTGCTGTTAGATTTTATTATTCGAGGTAACACATGAAACGAGGAAAGAAAACAAATGGGGACGCAGTCGTCGCAACTCGCGATTTCATCAAATCTACGTACTTGCTCGATCCGACTTTAAAGGAGAATTTGCATTACGTTGCTCTTTCTCAAAGGAGAGAACAATCCGATCTAGTACGGGAGATCTTGTCGGCGTTTATTCGGCGTCAAGGATTAGATCCGTCAAAATCTCCGGTTTTTACGTTTGGTAGTTAACAGAAGAAGTAAAACATTAAGCGGGGCCGAGTAATCCTTGGTCTCATTTTTTTGTTTGACTTTCGCTGTATCAATGATATATTTAAATTCGAGACGTATTACTATATTCCACTCAAATCCAAGATTTCGTATCGGAATTAGAATACGCCCAGGCGGTCGGCGGCTTCATATTTCTAATAAGGAGGTGGTGCACCATGTACAAACGAACACTTGGCACCCGCGGCGGCGACGAAATTCCGCCCGGAACATTCAGATAAATTAACGGTGGGGTGACGGCCGCCCTTTGCGGCCGTCACATTCAGATGCGTTGGTAATACCGGTCGATTAGCTTGAAAAATAACACGCAAAGGTAGGTCACGTTTGTCGAGGACGGTGAAAAAAAATGGAAAATTTGGTTTCATACCGGACTAAGGATGGTTCCGACTATTTCCAGTTTAGTTTTGAACGGAAACGCGATGGCAGCATACGGGCCTACATTAAATCGATGCCGTCGTATGGTTCGAGGAGGACGGGACTTCACGAAACGCACCGGCTCGCCTCGTGGGGACGTTATTACGTGTGTTGGTCAACGCCCATTTATGACACGGCGGATCTGAAAAAGGTAGTTGCAAAGTGGTGCGAATCGACTCAGCGATATATAAGGACCGGAACCAGATTTTGACCGCGTCCACTTTTGCCATTCGGTTCGCACGCTTGTGGGTCTAGTCAAAGCCGATTACGGAGGGTGACATGAGTAAGAGAGAGCAAAAATCCAAAACTGAAAAGCTGTCGGCGATACCCGGAATTACCGCCGTCTCAACCCGACTCCCGTCCCAGGACCGGAGTGTAACCAGACCCCTCCTTATGGACCGCGTTGTCTTTGAAAATATCCGGCGGGAGATCGGTTTTCGTCGGGCAGAAGAAGGCGGGCCTCTCGGCGGTTCCCGCGAGTCGGATACGGTCACGGAGTTCTATTTTGATAATGCCGCCAAACGTACCGGAGCTAGTTATAGCCCAGATCATCTGCTTCTAAATAAATTGTTTAAAGAACGATGGAACCCGAGTGAGGTCAACCTGCTCGGTTTTGTTCATAGTCATCCCCCAGGCGTTCGAAGGCCGTCTGGCGGTGACGTGTTTTACGCCGAACAGATACTAAACCACATCCCGGAACTCGACAGGCTTCTATTGCCTATCGTTATGACGGAGCCGAATACGGGTTCTTTTGAATTGCTTCCGTTTGTCGCTTACAGGACGGGAGACGGCATCGAAATCGAGCGCGTCGAGCTAATTCTTTGCGG
Source organism: Chloracidobacterium sp. (assembly GCA_043749325.1). Lineage (GTDB taxonomy): Bacteria > Acidobacteriota > Blastocatellia > Pyrinomonadales > Pyrinomonadaceae > OLB17. The sequence continues at coordinate 1,540 of JAYVDQ010000159.1, forward strand.
GGCGGGCGTTACGAAGGTCGGAAGCGATACCGGTTCTGATACTTCAACACAAAGATGCTTGCCTCTGGACTCCTTCGGTGAGAATGAAGCATGGAGCAGAGTTCGGAATGCGTACGATCAACCTCGTCTACGCAGGAGCCGGGTCGTCGCTATTGGCACGGGCGGATCTGCAGGGGGCACAGAAGATCTTGCTCGAACAGGCATTGGACAGTTTGTCCTGATCGACAGAGATACGGTCGCGCCGCCAAATCTCGCAACACAGCATGCTTATCGCTGGCAGATCGGATTGCCCAAGGTTGAAGGCCTCGCAGCCCGTATTTACAATATTAACCCCGAAGCATCCGTTCTTCCGTTAGTCGAAATGCTCGACGATCTCGATGATGCGGAAATGGAGCATATTATCAGGGGGGAAATAGCCGGCGTTATTCCTGAAGTCACCCTCTTATGTGGCTTTACGGATGATTTTTATGCCCAGGCCAGAGTGCATCGGCTCGCTTTGCAATTCAATACGCCGAGCATGTGCGCTCAGATGTACCGCGAAGGGCGCGGGGCAGAAGTTACGTTCACTTACCCAGGCGTAACGGTCGCCTGTCATAGATGTGCGTCCACCAGCCGATATAAGGCCTATTTACACGAAAATTTTCGAAACGACGTAACATCGGAGGGCACACCGATATTCGCGACGACCCGTCTTAATTCTGTTTGCGGTTTTATAGCCATGGCTATCCTGCACCACGGGTCGGACCACCCACGCTTCGGGAGACTGCTAAACCGCATTCGCAATCGGAATCTCGTCCAGATCCGAATGGATCCGGATTTTGCCACCACAGTCGGTATCAAAGCATTTGATCGTGTATTGGAAGGGGCAGACCAGGCCCGACTTTGCTTTGACGAAACAGTTTGGCTGCCACAGAACCCCGACAATCCCGAAAACGGATTTCCCACTTGTCCAGATTGCGGCGGAACCGGAGATCTACGAGATTCGGCGGGTACGTTCGATGACACGCGGATAATGAGAAAGTAATTTTTGAGGTATTATATGCGGCAATTTATCCATTCGGGGACGGAAGCATTTGCGGATCTTGAGGATCGCTGCCGTCGTGCATGCATAACTTTTCAGGATCAAGACATGCCCCCGGGAACCAC
>JAYVDQ010000160.1:0-3489 GCA_043749325.1 Chloracidobacterium sp.
GGGCTCGAATCAAATCCTACGAACGTGATTTTCCCTGCTTTATTGATGTCCTGCAAAGCGAGCAGCATACCGGTTGAGGCCGGTTCGTTCGATGCAAAAACGCCCGTCACCTGGTCGCCGAAACGCTGAAGCAGATTTTCGGACGCCCGTTTCGCCGTATCACGCGTCGCACCTGAGTACTGGTCGGTTGAGATCATCTCGATACCGGGAAATTTGGCCTTCATTACTTCAAGAAAACCTTCTTCGCGGTCGGTCGTGCTCGCCGAACCTTCTAAATACCGCAGCATAATGACTTTGCCTTTGCCGCCGAGCAGTTCGCCCAGCCGCTGTGCCGCCAGATTGCCGCCCTTGCGGTTGTCGGTCGCTGCAAAGCTCGTGATCTGGTCAGATTCGAGCGCGGAGTCGATAATTGCGGTCGGGATCCCGGCCTTTTTAGCCTCTTCGACGGGGCGGACCAGAGCCTTGCTATCGAGCGGCGCAAGCACAATGCCACTGACACCTTGGCTGACAAAGCCCTCGACGACCTGGATCTGCTGCTCGCGATCATCCTCGCGAAGCGGGCCTTTCCAGATCAGATCGACGTCGACGCCCTGAGCCTTATAATCGCCGGCGGCCTTCATCGCACCAGCATTGACGCTTTTCCAGAACGGGTGCGTAGTGCCTTTTGGAATAACGGCGATAGTGAATTTCTTGGCGGCTGTTTTGTTTCCCGAACAGCCCACAGCGACGGCGACCAGGCAGATAACAAACAAGATGGCTAGTTTTTTCATATAGTTTCGTAACCGTTAGGGTTCGACCAAATAAAGATCACGGCCGGCCCGCTCGACGATAAGGGTGTCCGGGTCGTTGTTGTAGTCCTCGATCCGGAACGTATTGTGATCCAAAAAACCCAAATTCACTCTCCGGCAGGTTTCCTCGTCTATCTGAGACGCCAGCGTGATCTTGTATCGCGGCACGGTCTCGCCCGCTTCGTTTTGGCGTCCCGCAAACGCCACATGGGCCAAGTGGGCAGCGACGCATAGATTTTCTTCAAGCTCGCCAGATTCGGCAACCAGTTCCCGCATATGCTCGATCACGCGATAGCCGTAACGCTCGATCATCTCGCCGTGGGTCTGAGAAAAACAGAACAGTCGCGGAGCATAAATGATCAGCTCGCCCCCAGGCTCGATGATCCCGCCGAGCTTATAGCTCGCCTTGCCACCGAGCCAAAGTTCCTCATAATGCTCATCCAATATCGCAACTACACGGCGGTATCGGCGGCCCGTATATTTAATGTGAACCTTCCGGCTTACCTCAGCAGCGGCCCGCAAACTCCCGCGAAAATTCCCGGCAAACAGTGCATAGTTACGCAACCGGTCATCATCCCCACGAGAAACAACGGTCGTAAAACAAATCACATTTGCCGATACGAATTCGGCGGCGGCCTCGATCAGATTTCGCGTCGGCGTCTCGATCCGGCCGATCGTATTTTCAATACCGGCAAGCGCCCCAAGCCAGTGGGTTGCGTGCGTCAACTCCGGCCCTGCAACACCGGGGAAAAAATATTTCGCTCCGGCCGCAAAACCCGCTACCTCGTGCGGCACGGTCGCCCCGAAGATCAAAACATGATCGTACAATCCCGGTGCCAGCAGCCGGTTGATCTTTAGCGGTATTGCTTTTGTATAAAGCCCGCCGGTTATTTCGATAACACGCTGGGCGGATAATTCACCGATCTGCACCAGCTCGTCCGGGTCGCTCCAATGGTGGTCGAATACCTGTCCAAGCCCCGGAATAGTCTCGCCGTCGCCCACGCCGAGCTTTACGCGTTTCTCTTCCGCCGACATGACCGCATGTGTGCCTTGAGCAACTAAAGCGTCAAACTTCTCGACCTCTCTCTTACTCAAAAAATTAGCGGCGAAGGAAAAGAGCAGATCGGTATTATCGTCACGCGTCTTGTCGGGGACTATCGCCAGCACCTTCGCCCCAAGGCCGATCTCGGACAGAGCTTCTTCGACGATCTTTCGCAGATCATCCGGCGAGAGATCGCTATCCGGCGAGCCTTGCCCGGACACCTCTCTGGTCTTTTCAACAGCTGTTTTCATTTATAGCCAACCACGCGAATATCGCTACTGCGGCATATTCTCATCATTTTTTTTTGGAGTGGCAACGAGAAAATCTTCGCGTATTAGCGAAAAAATGTCCACCAGCACAACAGCTTCAATCATCCTTTCTTAGTTTCCCGAACTCCTTTATTTCTATTTTGCGACGCTCTCAAATTCACCGGTTAGCCGGATATCCTCCGACGACGATCCAATCATTACCTTAAAAACGCCCGGCTCGACCACAAAATGCATATTTATGTCCCATAGCGACAGGTCCGCGGGCGTCAGGATGAAAGTCGCTGTCCGGGTTTCACCCGGCTGTAGTGAAACCCGCTCAAAGCCGCGCAGATTCTTTTCGTAGGTCGTCACCGTGCTCACCGTGTCACGTGTATAAAGTTGAACGACCTCGTCACCGACCCGTGTGCCTGTATTTTTTACGTCGACCGAAACGGTGATATTTCCATCGAGCTTAGGTTTTGCGGGTGTGATCTTTAAGTTACTGTAAGCAAAGGTCGTATAGCTCAATCCGTAACCAAAATAATAAAGTGCTCCGGCAACGCGGGTCTTTTCGCCTTCGGCCTGGGCACCCGGCTTTGTTGGAAAGTTGTACGGGATCTGGCCTACGGTTTTAGGAAAGGTCATGGTCAGCTTGCCGCCTGGATTGTAATCGCCGAAGAGAACGTCGGCTATCGCCGTCCCGCCTTTCGCACCCGGAAACCATGCCTCGACGATGCCCGGAACATATTTATTTGCCCAGTTTATGCTCACTGGCCGGCCGTTGATCAAAACGAGAACGACCGGCTTTCCGGTAGCGTACACGGCTTGTAGGAGATCGGGTTGGCGTCCAGGCAGATCGAGACTTGAACGCGAAGCGCTCTCGCCAACAGTCGCGGCCTGGTCACCGAGTACGACAATCGCAACGTCGGCATTTTTCGCCGCGTCGACGGCCTTAGCGATCTCATCCGATTCTTTTTTGGTTAACGGTTCTGGAAGTATCTCGCTCTCCGGCCAGCGTTCGTCAATGATATCGCAGCCTTTGGCATAAGTGACCTTCGCGGACGGCCCCAATTTATTTTTGATCCCCTCAAAAACAGTAACCCCTTTTACCTGCGACGGCCCGTAGCGGTAATGGGTATTCGAATCGTCAGCCGCGTTCGGCCCGATCACGGCTACGGAGGCGATTGATTTGCTAAGCGGCAAGATGTTTTTATCGTTTTTGAGCAAGACCATGCTCTCGCGGGCCGCACGCAAGGCCATCGACTGATGCTCAGCGGAATTTACAAGCCTCTCGGTCGCATCCGCATCCATTACATACGGCCGGTCGAATATGCCGAGCAAAAATTTCACCCGTAGAACGTCGCGAACACGGTCGTCGAGCGTCTTCATCGTGACCTTGCCTTCCTTTACG
>JAYVDQ010000161.1:0-3885 GCA_043749325.1 Chloracidobacterium sp.
GGTATTGATCGGGTGATCGAAGTGCTGAATACTGACCGGGACATAGAAGATGCACCCGGAGCTCGCGAGATGACATCCATCAAAGGAGAAGTACGTTTCGAGAATGTCTCTTTTGGATACGAGAAGGATCAGCCCGTTCTGAAAAATATTTCGTTTGAAGTCCTGCCGGGACAAACCCTCGCTATTGTTGGGCCGACCGGCGCGGGCAAAAGCAGCCTGGTCAGTTTGATCCCACGCTTTTTTGATCCTGCGAAAGGAAGAGTTTTGATCGACGGATGCGACGCGCGTGACATAAAACTGAAAAGCCTGCGAAGCCACATTGGAATAGTCTTACAGGAACCGTTTCTCTTTCCGATGACAATTGCTGAAAACATCTCATACAGTCGGCCCCGGGCGACACGCGACGAAATCGAAGCCGCGGGCCGGGCGGCCAACGCTCATCCGTTTATCGAACGTTTGTCAGAAGGCTACGACACAATCATCGGAGAGCGAGGGTCAACACTTTCCGGCGGAGAGCGGCAAAGGCTGGCTATAGCACGGGCAATTCTCAAGAATGCGCCGATTTTGATTTTGGATGAACCGACGAGCTCCGTTGACGCGCAGACTGAAGAGCTGATTTTAGAAGCACTCGGTCGATTAACAAAAGACCGGACGACATTCATCATCGCTCATCGCTTATCGACCGTTCGAAAGGCTGATCGGATTATCGTTCTCGAAAATGGGCGGATAGTTGAAACGGGCAGCCATGGCGAATTACTAGGTAAAAAAGGCCTCTATGCGTTCCTTAATGAAATTCAGTTTGGCGAGCGTCGAAGTGTTGCAAAGTAACTAAAAGTGACTTCTGAACTTCAAGGCAAAACGGGTGTAACCCGCCTGTCTCTTAGACTTCTCCGGTACGCATTGCGTCGCTGGCGAGGACTTTTAGTCGTTCTCGCGATAATGTTTTTAAAAAGCAGCATGGAGGTCCTAAAACCTCTGCCTATGAAGCTGCTGGTTGATAATGTTCTAAACCAGATACCGCTTGAAACTACAATCGCTCGTTTGGTGGAAATCATTCCCGGTGCCGCTTCGAGAGAGGGTCTCTTGATCTGGCTGGTTGCCGCGACCATTTTACTCTTCGTCCTGGGATGGGCGCTTGACCTGGCCAGTACGTACTCGAAGATTGGATTTGGCCAGCGGATGGTTTACGACCTGGCTGAGGACCTATACCGGCATCTCCAGCGTCTCTCCATAAAATTTCACAGCCGCAAATCCACCGGTGACCTGATTCGAAGGGTAACGACCGACACGGCCAGCGTTTCGGCTATTGTCAATGACGCGCTTTTGCCGGTTCCGGTAGCCGTTTTTACGATAATTTCGATGTTCGTAATAATGTGGCAGATGGACGCCGCGTTAACAATGCTTGCCTTGATCGTCGTCCCATTTATGATTCTCACTGTCCGCGTCTACAGCGGCCCCATGCATGAATTGGGCTACCGACAAAAAGAAGCGGAAGGCGAGATTTACACCGTGGTTGAACAAACCCTTTCGTCGATGCCGGCCGTACACGCTTTTGGCCGGGAAGACATGAACGACCAGCGTTTGAGCGAGGTCGCCGATAGGACACTCGAAGCTACAATTGATAGTAATAAGGTTCAATTGCGTTTCAAGGTCCTTACCGGACTTGCGACCGCCGCGGGAACCGCCGGAATCATTTGGATCGGCGGCTCCCACGTACTCGCCGGGCAGCTAACCGTGGGCAGCATTCTTGTCTTTATCGCGTACCTCGGCTCTCTTTATGGCCCGTTGGACACGCTGATGTACACCTCGATGACCATAAATTACGCGGCGGGTAGCGGACGCCGGGTAATGGAGGTGCTAGATACCGCTCAGGAAGTGGAAGATCATCCAGACGCCACTTCGCTGCCAACAGTGAAGGGACATGTTCGTATCGAAAATGTTACCTTTGGATACGAAGCGAACCGCACTATTTTGAAAAATATTTCGGTCGAAGCTCTTCCGGGTGAAACGATCGCTATCGTTGGCCCGACCGGCGCGGGAAAGAGCACTTTGGTCAGCTTGATTCCACGTTTTTTCGACCCCCAGGAAGGAAAAGTTCAGATAGATGGAGCGGATATTCGTGATATAAAACTAAACAGCTTGCGTAAAAACATAGGAATCGTTTTGCAAGAACCGTTTCTGTTTCCACTGACGATTGCCGAAAATATCGCGTACGGCAGCCCGGATGCAACTGCCGAAGAGATCGAAGGTGCGGCTCGTGACGCAAACGCTCACCAATTTATCGAGGCCATGCCTGAGGGCTATGACACAATTATAGGCGAGCGCGGCGCAACTCTCTCAGGCGGCGAGCGTCAGAGGTTGTCGATCGCACGGGCAATTCTCAAAAATGCCCCTATTTTGATTTTGGATGAACCGACCAGCGCACTCGACGCTCAGACAGAAGGGTTGATCTTAGAAGCACTAGAACGATTAAAGAAAGGCAGGACAACATTTATTATCGCGCATCGTCTGTCAACCGTGCGAAGGGCAGATCAGATAGTTGTTGTCGAAAGCGGGCGGATCGTCGATACGGGCAATCATGACGAGTTGATTGTTAAGAACGGTCTTTATACTTCTCTTTATGAAACTCAATTCGGTTTAGGAATATCGGATTAAATAAGCAGAGCCAAAAAGTGCACAAAAAATTAAGAATAATCGTTTTAGGTATGATGGGTCGCTGTCCGTTTGGCGGCCAGACATGGCTTTACTTAAATTGGCTCCTAGGACTTCACAAATTAGGCCACGATGTCTGGTACGTCGAAGACGATTCAGTTTGGCCCTATGACCCCGTTCAGGATACGGTCACGGACGATTGCTCGTATGCGATTAATCACATTGCCTCGTGTATGGAACGGATCGGACTCCGGGGGAAGTGGGCGTTTCGGTTAGCCGATCGCAAAGGCGCCTGCTGGGGATTGACAGAGCAGGAGCTTGATCGGCTTTACGTGTCATGTGATGCATTACTAAACATCGTGGGAGCTACAGACCTGCGGGAAGAACATCTGAAGGCTCCTTTCAGGGTGTACGTCGAATGTGATCCTGTCGGAGCACAGTTACAGCTTGCGAAAAATGATAAACATACACAAACGGCCTTTGACTATCACGACGTAATCGTAACGTACGGTGAGAATTTTGGAGCTCCGGACTGCAGGGTGCCGCTTGGCGATGTCAAATACCTTAAGACGAGGCAGCCGATTGACCTGGGCTGGTGGAAACTGGCTTATACGCCCGAGGCACGGTTTTTTACGACTATCGGCAATTACCGACAGACCGGGTTCGATGTGGAACACGACGGAGAAATCTATCGTTGGAGCAAGCACTTTGAATGGGAAAAGTATATTGATTTGGCAAATCGCATTTCCCAGAAGTTTGAACTCGCGCTAAAGACGGACCGCTCAAAGGACCGGGTTTTTCTAGAATCACACGGTTGGAAAGTCGTTTCACCTTTTGAAATGTCGCTTGATGTTTTCGGCGCATATCCGGATTATTTTCGGAAATCTCGTGCCGAGTTCACGGTCGCAAAGGATCAAAATGTACGTTTGCGAAGTGGCTGGTTTAGTGAGCGAGATGTCTGCTACCTTGCAAGCGGTAAACCTGTGGTCGCCCAGGACACCGGATTCAGCAATATTTTTCCAACCGGGGAAGGCCTCTTTGGTTTCACTTCGATGGAAGAAGCTCTATCGGCAATTGAGGAAATAAATAGCGGCTACAAACGGCACTGCAGGGCCGCACGGGAGATCGCTGAGGAGTATTTTGGGGCGGAAAAGGTTGCGTCGCGATTGCTCGCGGATATTGGATTTTAGAGATGATATGGGCAAAATGATGGATCAAAATAGGTTTCTTATT
>JAYVDQ010000162.1:0-5544 GCA_043749325.1 Chloracidobacterium sp.
GTCATACGCGGCACCCGCATTAAGCCAAACGGATGACTATAGCTCTTGCCGCCTAACCAGACGGTCTCGGCGTAATGCCTGACCGTTCGACATTTATCCCTTACGCCAATTGTTTCCGCCAATCGATTAGTGACGAAATGCGCGCCAAAGTCATAAGTAAACCCCTCGTCATCATGAAAGCTCTGCGCGAGGCCGGCAATTTTATTTCCGGATTCGTAAAGGATGACGGGAACATTTTGACGGCGCAGATAATTTGCGGCTGTTAGGCCCGCGAGTCCGGCACCTAGAATAACTACAGGCTTACTGGTTGAAATTTTCATAACAGAAAACGGGGCATTTTAATCTGTCGATTAACGGCGACGCTTTTACCAGTAGATGATAGGCGCGCACGCCGCTTCACGATTGTTAAAAATTGTTAATAAGTCCCGATTTCCGTTTAATTCATCAACTCTAACGATATTTTCGAAGTCAATTTTTTGGTGCGGGCTGTTGTACTGTTTGCCTTCGCGGAGCGCTCGAATGCCAGTGAACGATCACCCAACGCCCGCCGCGTTTTTCCAGGATCGCCGTTCCCAAACCTCCGCTGTCAAAATGTCTTCCGGCTGAGTCGCCGGAAATGGTGTATTTGAAGGTGGCCCAGGCGGTTTTGCCGGCGATCTTCACTTTCACGTCCGATGAAGCGTATTTTGTATTAGTGAATTCCTTCATTTCGGGTCCGAGATGGTTGTTGCGGTAATCCGACCAACCATAGTTGGCTGAGCCATTTTCAAAAACAGTAACAGCCTCGTCGTTCGCCCAGATTCTATCGAGTGTCGCCATATCGTTTTGGGCAAACGCGGTCGTGTTTTGCGTTAAGACCTCGCGGACCTGCTTTTCGTCCTTCGACTGCGCTGCCGCAAATCCTGTGAAAAGTAATACTGACAAAATAAGAGTGATGCCAAATCGTGTCATTTTGTTTCTCCTGGTTAACTATTTGCTCCAAGCCGTCTGCCATCCTTTCATTTGTTTGACCTCCGCTTCCTGAGCCTTGATGATAGCGCCAGCGAGGGTTTTGATCTCAGGCTTTGTCGATTTTTGCAGAGCTTCTTTTGCCATTGCGACGGCGCCTTCGTGATGCGGGATCATCTGCTTGATAAATGCCAGGTCAAAGTCGTTTCCGCTCAAGGTGCCGAGCATTTTCATGTCCATGGCTTTCATCGAATTGTTCATTCCCATCATTTCCATATTCATCGCCGGAGCAGCCCCGGCAAACCATTTATCACGCCACAACGCTGATAACATGTAAAAATTTTGATAGTTTCATATAGTTCCCTTTGTTTTTAAGTCACTTCCGTTTTATTAGCTTGCTCGTGTGAGTTCGCTGGAATATGGTGTGAGCTCACAGTACCGCAACAATTGCCGGCCTGATCGATTACTGGCAGGCTCGTTGTTTGGTGCTCGTTAAGTTTCCGCGCCGTTTCGTCAAGAGAATCATCCGTACCGCAACACGACGAAGCGGGACGCATGATCTTTTCAACGCTCACTTCTGACGCTTTAACGTCCTCAGCCGCGACACCCTGACAGATGTCACGCTCGGTGACGACGCCGACAAGTTTCAGACTTTCCGTATCCTCAACCACAGGTGCACATCCGCAGCCTGAATGTTTCATTGCCTGTGCGGCATTGGCCGCCGTGTCCTGTGGCGTACAGCACGACGACGCCTCGATTGGTTTCATTACATCACTACAACAACTCATTTTATTTCCCCCCTTACAATTCTTGGCTTAGTTTTCATCGTGGCGGTTCAATTTTTTGCCAGCAGATTGTAAATCGTAGCTAAGAGCCACGCGAAAATTCCCGCAAACAAACTCCATGCGATAAGTCCCCAAGCGACTCCTAGGGGCGAGATAGTCCAACCGCCCCGACCCATCTCCATATGCATCATATTTGTGGTCACATTCGTCATTCCGCCCGGTATCATCCAGACGAACAGCGAACAGACCAGCCAAACGACGGCAGCGGTGATCGCCGCGCCCAACGCAAATTTTATTGAATCGATTTTCATAATATTCTCCTTATCAAAATTCATACTGCCAACTTAACATTATCGCCCACCGCCTTTGTAGTTGTGGGCCGTCCAGTGATTGAAAGATCGGTTTATCGAAATGAACAAAAAATTCCTGGCCCTTTAATTGCGACGGATGAAAGCTCGGTCCAACTACGAGGTCGAGCCGCCGCCCGCCTTGCAGCCTGGGATCCTTAGTCGGCTCGTCCATAATGTCGAGAATAGCATCAGCTCCTTTTACGTTTTGCCAAATGTCGGCGTTCAAGCGCGCGGACAGGCTGATCCAGCTTTTCAATGTCCGGGAGCCCCAGGCGCCTGGCTGATAGCGGTTTCCCAGACGGTAACCGTTGCTGTTTCTTCCTATCCGCAGAGTAGGAATGAATTCGGCTCCCCAACCCCACGGTTTGATCTGGCCAAGATAGGTGAAGCCCGGCATAACCGAGAACGTCCCCGAACCTAACTGCATTGGATACTCCAGCCTCATTCCCGCCATTCGTTGATCGATCGAGCCGGTGGGAAGTCCGACACCGGCATTTAGCAGAAGTCGGTGTCGAAGGTCTTTCCTCGCGTAGAGTGTGTAAAGCGCGCGAGCCTCAATATCGCCGATCCCCGTGGTTCGTTCGTTGAAACGCGTGCCGTCGCCCGCAACGTGGTTCATCGACTTGACAACATACGGGAACATGACCATGACTGTGAATTTATCTGTCGGTGCGTACATGACCATTGCCATATGCATTTGCATGGTCATATCGGTTGGAGACGCCATGTATCGGGTGAGAACGGACGCATTGCTTACATTTCGGGTCCCTATGCGGTTACCGTCCATCTTGTCGAACATGAGCTGATAGCCGATCATCCATTTCCCTTTCATTCCGACCATGATTCCCGGCGGGACGAGACCCGGAGCGCCCATCTTGTCGCCGTCCATGTCCTTATTCATGGAAGAGTCACTGCCCGACTTCATGTCGTTCATCTCCGCCCTTCGTGTGGGCATCGCCATCGACTTTGGAGTGGGCGTCACGGAGGGCGTCGGCATCGTCATCGTGGACTGACCCCAGATCTGTGCCGCCATGAAAAAGATAACAACTAGAAAACCGACGGTGCGGAGCAAATGCCTACTAAGAGATGTCCAAAAGATTATGCGATGTTTCATTTTTTATTCTTACAAAATACGGGACAGACAGGATCTCGAAATAATTCGAAAAACGCTGTCTGTCCCACCCCTTGTTAGTCCTTGGTATCTACGTATAAAAACCGATAGGCTGCCAAAAAGCCGTCATCACAGGAATTTGGTTAACGCGGGAACGTTATCTGAATGCGAGTTTGTTAAGGCATTCAATTTTCATTCGTGTTGACTCGAGCTTGTTTTTAATTTAGCCAGATAATTGACGGGTGTCTGTGCGGTAACACACACAGATTTTGTTCGGAGCGCAAAATTGATACAAACCCTTTCGCTTTGCCCCGCGTTTATGTATCATAGATTCAGATGACGAGCTTTAGATTAAAACAGATCGGGTTGTCGCTTTGCCTTATGGCATCGCTTCTTGTCGGATCGGGGTCGGCTCGCACCTGCTCACATCGCGAAGAGGCGAAGGCCTCGGAACACGACGGTCATTCTCATCACGAGTCAGTCGGGTACGTCCAAATCTCTGAAACCGGGAATGCCATTGACGATAGCTGTATTTGCGCAGTTGACCAGCGTTCGCCCTATGTAGTTTCTAAGTCGGAAAGCAAAAAACTCAAGTCTAATGACGCGATCTCAAATACAGATCAGGTCATTCCCGATCTGGAATTTGTTGCGGTAACAAGGTCCGGCGAATCATCATCTGTTTTTACCCACGATCTTTCCTACCCGAATACCCTCAAGTCACTCCTGCCCTCGCGCGCGCCTCCGCGCCTGTAAAACAAGAAGTCACAATTAATTTGGGATGCATTTTGGCGCCGGCGCTCGTTCGATTTGTTCGGACGTTGCTTGGCGATGAAAATAGTTTACAGGCATGGGGATTATAGCAATGAAAAAGAGCATGACATCAGGTCTATTGGCCTCTTTAGTTACACTTTTATTTCTTAACGGCATAGCGGTATTTGCCCACGGTGGTGAAGATGACGGCGATAAAAAACCGACGACAACGGCTAACACAAAAGGGACGATCATACATACGACGCGGCTTGGCAAGATCGAGTTGACGCTGAAACACCCGGACTTGTTACCGGACACCGCGACGTCAGGAAAGCTCTTTCTGACCTTATTCGAGACAAACGCGCCGGTAGACAGTGCAACGGCCGTGATAGAGATCGAAGCGGCGGACGGCTCAATAACTCACGCGGCTATTGAAAAGACCGATGATGCGGGAATCTTAAGTGTAAAAATTCCGGCGCTGCCGCAGGGTACTTATGTCGTAAGGGCAAAGATCACTACTAAGGGGGAAACGGACACAGCCACATTTTCAGGAGTTGACGTTAAGCCTTCGGCGACAACTATTTCGAGCGGAGTCTTCGCCTTGTTAAAAAACATCCTGATCGGGGCAGTCTTCCTGGTGGTAGTCGGCCTTTTCGGAATCCTGGTCTATTTCACTATGCGTTTTTCCGTTAGTCGGAAAATTGACAAGGAAGCGTTATCAGCTCGATAAGAATGGGAATTAGAACTCCGCAGTATATGCGTATAACCATTATTATTCTATTTTCTGCAGCTTCATCATTTGCGCAGCAGGCGGCTCCGACGCCGGCGTCCGCTGCATTTGTTTCGAGCGATGGATTGGCAGTTGAGCGGCTTATCGAATTAGGCTCCACCCGCCGAAACGATCTACTTGCGGCGCGGCAGAGGCTTGCAATCGTCGAGGGGCGGCTTATACAGGCCGGGCTTCGTCCAAACCCAACGCTCAATGCCGAATACGGCTCACCCCGTTTTTTGGGCGGAGAAGCAGAACAAAACTTTTCCACCGGGGTGTCGCAAACATTCGAGCTGGGCGGCAAGCGCAGTAATCGCGTCGCTGTTGCAAAGCTCGAGCTCCAGCAAGCCCGGGCAGAGGTTCTGGCTATCGAAAGGCAGATTGCCGTAGAGATCCGCACGAGTTATGCGAATGTATTGGCGTCTGGCCGGCAACTTGATTTACTCGAAAGGCTCATTAGGGCGGACGAGGAAATAATTCGCGCGGTTGAAGCACGACTGAAGGAGGGCGATGTGGCACCTCTTGATGTAAATCTGGTTAAGGTTGAAGCGGATCGCCTGAAAGTGCAGGTAATTCAGGTGAAAAGCGAACTTGAAACGGGGTTATTGCAACTGAAAACGTCGATCGGTGATGACCTTGCTGAAACCGTGCGACTCGCACCGCAGCCGGATCGCCCGCCGCGTCTCGATCTTGGTTTAAGCGAGTTGACGGAAATTGCATTGAGCGAAAGAGCCGATCTTCAAGCGGCGAAAATTGGAGAGCAAATAGGCTCCGCTCGCGTCAATTTGGCGAAAGCAAATGCCGTTCCCAATATTGCCCCGACCATCAAAT
>JAYVDQ010000163.1:0-4368 GCA_043749325.1 Chloracidobacterium sp.
CGCATTGCTTGGTAGTTTGACTGACAACGCATATGAACCACTGGTTCCGGATGTTGCTTTGGGATTTCCTTTTAAACCACAGGAAGTAAACATTAACTATTTTGAATGGCAGCTTCTATCTGACCTTTTTCCTGAGTCGTTTCCTGGAGTCCAAACTGGCAGAGATGAAGGCTTAGTTTCGGTAGATCGTGAATTATTGATTGACCGGATGGAAAGATATTACGATCCGAAAAACGCAAACGAACAACTAGTGCGAATCATGCCGTCACTAATCGAGAATACGGCTCTATTTGATGCAAAAAAGACGAGGGAATTTCTTTTACAACGGGGCATCAAATTGGAAAACGTAGTTCGTTATGCGCATCGTCCTTTTGATTTAAGGTGGCTGTATTGGGAAGCCGAAACAGATTTGCTAGACAGAAATCGAGTCGAATATTTTTCGCAGGTATTTGACGGCAACTTCTGGATTGCTGCTGTCCGACAGAATAGGCGACAATTTGATCCGCCGATTGTCGTAGGCAGACTCGGTTCTCGTCATCTTATCGAGCGAGGTGCAAATCTCTTTCCGCTTTACTTAAAAAAAGGAAAAGAGACACTTTTTGACGACGCTGATAGCTTAACGGCGAATTTAGGCCCGGTCTCTAATGGCTATATTGAAACGATGTCAGGCGAGCCCTCTGACTTGTTTTTCCACTGTATATCCATTCTTCATTCTTCCGATTATGCCAATGAAAACGCTGGGGCTTTGCGACAGAATTTTCCACGAATTCCATTGCCCGCAAATCGGGACGATCTTATCGCATCGGCGGAACTTGGGCGTCGGGTTGCGGCTTTGCTCGATACGGAAAAGCCGGTCGCGGGTGTGACCGCAGGTTCTGTCCGGCCTGACCTTCGCACTGTTGGCGTCGCGGCACAAACGCAAGGCAAGCAGTTTCAGGACGACGATTTTAAGGTCACCGCTGGTTGGGGCCACGGCGGTAAGGACGGCGTAACAATGCCGGGGAAAGGGAAGGTGGAACGGCGGGAATACTCGGATAAGGAGCGTGAGGCAATGTCGGGAATCTGGCCGCCCGCTGACGCAGGCGGTTCTGACATGACATTCGACATATACCTGAACAACCACGCCTACTGGCGAAACGTCCCCGAACGTGTCTGGAACTACTACATCGGCGGCTATCAGGTGATGAAAAAATGGCTCAGTTACCGCGAATTCGCACTGCTAAACCGCCCGCTAAACCTCGACGAAATAACCGAAGTCACAAACATGACCCGCCGCATCGCCGCTCTGATCCTGATGGATTCGGAGTTGAATGAAAATTACCAAAAAGTCAAAGCCGCAACGTATGACCTACCGATTGAGTCTGATTCGCGGAGGCTATCAGATGCTGGCTAAGTATAGGGCATTTCGCTTCATCAAGATCCTTGAGAGCGGCAGGACAAGTCCCCTTTTGTTAGAGTGCGAGGCGGTGGACGATACCGGGACACTTTGTACGTTCGTCGTAAAGGCTCGGGGCCTTCCCGAGGTCGGTGATTACGAACTATTCGTTGAAACCCTCGGCTATTTGTTAGCGCATGAATTTGGTGTAGAAACCCCACGACCCGCAATTGTAGCCCTTGATTCAGACTTCATCAGCGTATTAAATCCGGTATTGAGTTCACACGGTTTATCGGTCCGAGAGTGTGACGGATTCGGGAGTGAGGTAATCGCCGGTGGTGTGCCTGTGACGGGTTACGAGCACCAAAATCCAGAGCAGGCTGCGAGAGCCCGGGATATTTTCTGTTATGATTTAATAGTTCAGAATCCTGACAGATTGCAGACGAACCCGAACTGCCTACTAAAAGCTGGCCGATTTGTGGCGTTCGACTTTAATATGGCCTTTAGCTTCCTGATGCTAATTGGCAATGCCAATGAACCTTGGGAGTTTTTGAAGCATCAGATTAGTGAGAAACATGTTTTCCGACCGAGTTTGCGCGGGAAAGCGGTAGATTTTAAGCCTTTTATTGATAAGGTGAGATTGTTGTCGGCAGCAAGGCTGGATGAGATTTTGGATGCGATACCATTTGGCGATGGGCAGTGGAATGCAAAGGTGCGGGAACATCTGATGTCGATAGTCGCGAATGCGGACAAACTCGAAATTGAATTTGCGAGGTGCATAGCATGAGGAAAATTCCATATACATATAGCATTGTGAAGTACCTTCACGATCCAGCGGCGGGTGAAATGCTGAACGTGGGCGTATTGCTCTGCGCTCCCTCCCTCTCATTTGTCGAAGCGGATTTTAACCTGCATTACGAACGGTTGTCGAAGACATTTGCGGGTTTTGACGGAGATCACTACCGGGAAATAATTACCGACATTCAGTTTTCCATCAGCAGGCTGCGATCGTGGAACTCTTCTCCGACCCTTTTTCTCATGGACTCGGAATATCAAACTGTTGATGATGTCATTAAGAAGATCATGCCTGATCGAGGTCTGAGTATTCAGTTCGGTCCGACGCTAGCCGGTTTGGCGGAAAATCCTGACGACGAACTAAGGCGTATTTTTGAACAGGCTGTTGTATTACAATATCCAAATCCTTACCAAGCGCGTCGGGACGACGAGGACATATGGAGGGTCTACCGAAAACAGCTGTCCGAGAAAAAAGTGGATAGATATTTGCGGCCAAAAGGTCTAACGAGTGCTGAAGGTTTTGAGTATAAGTTTGAGCACGCATTTGAGAATGAGCGATGGCACGTGCTCAAACCGGTAAACATGGACTACGCGAACGCTGGAGCCATCCAACAACGAGCAACAAGAGTGCTAGGTGAAGGCGCGGCTCTTGAGGGCAATTCGGAACTCGGAACTTACTATATCCTGCTTGGAAAACCAACAACCGAGTCTCATCGGGCAGCATACATCAAGGCGAAGAATCTTCTTAATAAGATTCCCATTGAGAAGGAGATCTTTGAGGAGGATGCAGCCAAAGATCTTGCAGACTATTTGGCAGACTATATGGAGCGGCATGGCGTGATCTCAGAGCCACTTGGCTAGGATTCTGAACCTGAAATCAATGATAATAATACCCGCCAAGCGTCTCAACGACGCTCAAACGCGCGGGTTTTCCCTTATCAAGAAGACTTGGATCAGGCCCGCAATTCTGGCGTCAAAAACCCCCAGTATTATGGCAGGCCCACGACTGACTACTGCCTGCTTACTTCGGCGTGATGGTACCGTCGTCAGCGATGTTCGGGGCGTTGGCGCCGAAATCGGCGATGGATAGCTCGCGGAGTTTGCGGGCGGATTCGCCGGAATTGTCGAGCACGGGACCACCACGTCCGAATTGATGGCCGCCGTTAATTTTGCCGCTGATAAATTTGCCATCGGCTGCGATCTTGATCTCGAGGACCTCGGTCAGGGCCGTTTCGGCAGCGAGCGTAAACCAGCCGTAAGTGCAGAAATTTCCCATGCTGTATTCGATCAAATGGCCTTTGTAGATCTCCATGCCGCGCATGACGTGCGGGCCGTGGCCGAGGACGAGCGAGGCTCCGGCGTCGATGACCGTGTGGGTAAAGGCCGGCAGATTACCGCGATTTTCACCGAGGAAGATCTCTGACCCAAACTTTACGTGCTGGTGGTCAGTGCCCTCGCCGCCGCCGTGAAATGACACAATCAGGATGTCAGCCTTCTTTTTGGCCGCGAGAACCAGTTCGCGGGCACCGCTGAGGTCATTAACGTTCGGCATCCCGTTGTTGTGTCCGAAGCCGATGACGGCAACCCTTTTGCCACGCACGTCGAGGTAAGCGGTCGTAGCCAGCGGCTGTAGGCTGCCGGCGTACTTGATGCCCTGTTCATCGAGCACCTTTTGCGTACTCGCTCGTCCCGCTTCACCAAAATCGCCGGCGTGATTGTTGGCAACACTCATTACATCAAACCCTGCTTCTTTCAGATACTTGCCGTAACGCGTCGGCACACGAAAGGCGAAGCAATTACCACGGCTGCCGCCGCATTTTCCCGAAACGCCGCCATCAACGATCGGGCCTTCGAGATTGCCAAAGGCGATGTCGGCGGCGGAGAGGATCGGCGTGACCCCTTTGAGCAGGTCGGCACCGTCATTAGGCGGCATCCGCGAATCATTCGGGTATGGCGAACCCATCATTATGTCGCCCACAGCCGCGATAGTGATTGGTTCGATATTCTTGGGCGTGGCCTCGGTTTTGGGGCGTTCCGCGTTAGTCGTTTCCTCGCTGCTGACCGTTTTCGGCTGGCAGGCCAGCAACATAAGGAGAAGACAAGAAAAGAGTAGTGCCGTCGATTGTTTTCGCATATTTTTTACCGTGGGAAAAGCCTCCGCGTTGCAGAAGCCCGCGCGTAAGCTTGCTTACGCGCGG
>JAYVDQ010000164.1:0-2029 GCA_043749325.1 Chloracidobacterium sp.
GCGAAGAGAATGCCGCTAAGAATAACCACGGCACTTACTACGATGTGCAGACGACCTCGTTCGCCCTATTCCTTGGCAAAAAGGACTTGGCGAAGCAAATCGTTGAAACGGCAAAGACCAAACGCATTGGCCTGCAAATCGAGCCGGACGGACGGCAACCGCTCGAACTCGAACGCACAAAAGCCTGGAGCTACAGCACCGGCAACTTGGATGGCCTGATGCTGCTAGCGGTCCTGGGCGAAAAGGTTGGAGTCGATCTTTGGAATTTTCAGACAGCCGACGGCCGAAGCATACGCAAAGCGCTCGAATTTCTATATCCGTTTGCTATAGGCGAAAAGTGGAAATATCAGCAACTCGGTGATTGGCCGCCACAGATGCTTTTTCCGCTGATACGGCGAGCGTCAATAAAATACACGGACGCAAAATTTCAGTCGATGATGGCAAAGGTTCCGGCCGCATCAGCGTCGGACAAGGAAAATCTGTTCTATACGGAGAAAAACTAGGATGATTTTTGGAAAGTGCAAAAAGATATTTGTCGGATTCGTGGCCGCGATGCTGATCGGGCAGACGACATTTGCTGCGACCGATTGGTCAAAAGAGGTTGTCGAATCGACGATCAAGCGTAACCCGACCGCCGAATCGCTAAAGGGTTGGGGCTATGCTAAATCCCTTTATCTCTATGGCGAATATCTGGTTTATCTACGGACCAAGGACAAGCGATATTTGCAGCATGTTAAAGACTGGATCGACCTGCACATTGACGAAAAAGGGACGATCAACCGTCCCGTGACCGCACTCGATTACATGTTGCCTGCCAACCTGTGCCTGATCCTTTACAAGGAAACGCGTGCGGCCAAATACAAAGGCTGTGCGGATCAGGTCAGAAAGACCTTTGACACCTATCCACGAACGAAGGATGGCGGATTTTGGCACGCAAATACGGACAGCCGGGCGTGGCAGCTCTGGGCGGACGGCGTTTTTATGTCGCTGCCCTTTCTCGTCAGATACGGGAAGATGTTTGGTGACAGCAAATACACCGATGCCGAAGCGGTAAAACAGCTCCTGATCTATTACAAACACCTCAACGACCCGGCGACCGGCCTGCTCTGGCACGCCTACGACGAGAGCGGCAAGCAAACCTGGGCCGATCCGAAGGACCATCGCTCGGCGGAGCATTGGGCGCGGGCGATCGGCTGGTATGCGATGACGCTGATAAATATTCTCGACATTATTCCAAAAGACCAGCCTGATCGCGGCAAGTTGATCGAGATACTCCGGCAGCTCTCGGGGGCTTTCGAGAAATACCAGGACAAAACGACCGGCCTATGGTGGCAGATCGTCGATAAGGGAGGTGCGAGCGGCAACTGGCTTGAAACTTCCAGCTCCAGCATGTACACATTCGCGATGTGGATGGGCGCCCAGCGCGGCTATCTCGATAAACATTTCAAGGCTGTCGCGTTAAAGGGCTACAAGGGCGTTTTGACAAAGGTATCGCTCGGGTCGGATGGGTTGGCCAACATTGTCGATATTTGCGAGGGCACAAACGTCGCCGATGCCGCCTATTATTATGCGCGAAAGCGTAACTCGAACGATTTTCACGGTATCGGAGCGTTTTTGATAATGAACGAAGAACTGCGGACGAGCGAGGGCGGGAAAGCCCCGAAGATGGATTGGACGGCGAAGTAGAACTTTTCGTTTTCTTAGCGTCCTTTGTGAGGTGGATCTTCTCACGCAAAGCCGCAAAGTACGCAAAGCAGGAATAGAAAGATGACTAAGAACGACGTAAAAGAATCGACATTTTCACGACGCGAGTTTCTCGCGGCGGCGGTCGCCGCGCCTTTCGTTGTGACAAGCGTATCGTTCGCTAATACTGCCGTTGGGCCGGTTACCTTTGCGAGTCCAAATGGATCTGTCCGGTTCCAACTCTTGCCGGGAACGCAATTGAATTACCGGGTAAATTTTAGGAGAAAAACCGCGATAGAGACCGCAAAGATAGGAATTATCATTGATGGCGTGGATCTTGGCCAGG
>JAYVDQ010000165.1:0-2312 GCA_043749325.1 Chloracidobacterium sp.
CTGCACATCGCCCGCCTCTTGTACTCTACCGAACTGCCCATCAAATACCGTCTGCGATCCAAATGGCGAGTGCTCTCCAAGGCCGTAACTTGATGCACAGAGGGCACAGAGTTTTTCTAAACCGCTTAAATCAAACCAACTTTTTTCAATTCTCTGTGTCCTCTGTGCCTCTGTGGTGAAAATGTTTTAAGATTTATTTAGATGGAACTCGTACTCGATAAATTTCACGAAGAATGCGGTATTTTTGGCATTTTTGGCTACGCGGAAGCCTCGACTTTGACGCAACTTGGGTTGTTTGCTTTGCAGCATCGCGGACAGGAGGCGTGCGGCATCGTTTCGTCGGATGACGGTGAGCTGCACCAATATCGCTCGATCGGGTTGGTCGCGGACGTTTTAGCAGAGGAAGTTATTAAGACTCTGACCGGATCGAGCGCCATCGGCCACACGCGGTATTCGACCGCCGGCAAGAACACTATCGACGAGGTCCAGCCCTTTTCGGTGACGTGCCAACACGGCAAGATAGCCGTTTGCCACAATGGAAATCTGCCGTTTGCCGAGGCCCGGCGCCGCGAACTCGAGCGCGGCGGTGCGATCTTTTCGTCAACGTCGGACACCGAGACAATTCTTCACGGCATTGCCCGCATACCGGCAAAAGACGCGGTCGAGGCGATCAAGAAAGTGCTGACCGACACCGAGGGAGCGTTTTCGCTTCTATTTTTGACGCCGAAATCGCTCATCGCCGTTCGCGATCCGCGCGGATTTCGCCCGCTCGTGCTTGGGCGTTTTCAGGGAGCGTGGTGCGTCGCTTCCGAGACATGCGCCTTTGATTTGATGGACGCCGAGTATATCCGCGAGGTCGAGCCGGGCGAGATGCTCATCATTGACGCCGAAGGGCTGCATTCATCAATGCCATTCGAGCGAAAACCGGTGTCGGTCTGCACGTTTGAGCATGTCTATTTTTCGCGGCCCGATTCGACGATTTTTGGCAAATCGGTCAACGAATCGCGGCATAAAATGGGCAAGCGTCTTGCCATCGAGCAGCCGTGCGAAGCGGATCTCGTCGTCCCGGTGCCGGATTCGGGTGTCGCCGCCGCTATCGGATATGCCGCCGAATCCGCGATCAATTTTCGCCAGGCGATCATTCGCAATCACTATGTCGGCCGCACATTTATTGAGCCTTCCCAATCGATCCGCTCATTCGGCGTTCGGCTTAAGCTCAATCCTATCAAAGATTTGATAAACGGCCGACGTGTTGTTTTGGTAGATGACTCGATCGTGCGAGGCACGACGTCGAAAAAGATCGTCGAGATGGTCCGCGACGTAGGAGCGACCGAAGTTCACATGCGCATCTCGTGCCCGCCGACCGCTCATTCATGCTATTACGGCGTCGACACGCCGCATCGCCGCGACCTGATTGCCGCCAACCACACCGTTGCCGAAGTCGCCGACTACATTGGTGCCGACAGCCTCGGCTACCTCTCTCTCGAAGGAATGCTTGAGGCCATCGGCCTCAACCCCTCAACAACCTGCTCGGCCTGCTGGACCGGAAAATACCCGACGCTCATCGCCAACGGAAGAGCCGCATAAACCCATTCATCATAAAAGTTAATAAGTTTTTAAAAAAATCGCTTGCGTTCCGTTTTTTTGTATGTTAATAAGTTAACGTTAACTTATTCCGCATTTAGTTTAATGGCCAAAAAACGGCAAGTAACACTCACCGATATTGCTGCGACGCTAGGCGTCGCTCCGATGACCGTTTCGCGAGTCGTCAACCGCAACGGTTACGTTAGTGATGAGACGCGCGAAAAAGTGCTTCAAGCGGTAAAAACGATGAACTACCGGCCGAACGGCGTTGCCCGCAACCTTAAGCGGCAGCGCACAGAAACCGTCGGGCTGGTGCTTGGCGATATTTCGAATCCATATTCGGCTGAGTTGGCAAATGCCGTTCGCGAGCGGCTCTGGTCGAGCGGGTACAACCTTTTTATCTGCATCAGTGAGCACAGCGCGACCGAGGATATTACGGCGTTTGAATCGCTCGTCGATCACAATGTCGATGGAATAATCGTCGCCACGCGTTCCAATGAAGAGGGGGACGAGCATCTGCGCGATATAGTCGACAGCAACATGCCAGTGGTGGTGATCGGGCGAGATTTTCAGTATGAAGGCGTCGATCATGTCGCGGCGGATAATTTAACGGGCGGGTATGAAGCGACTCAGCATCTTATCGATCTCGGCCATCGACGCATAGGGTTTATCGGGGCCGACATAAAAAACCGTGGCAGCCTAAAGCGGTTACAGGGGTATTTAAATGC